>DATNPC010000415.1:0-12323 GCA_036703375.1 Allocoleopsis sp. | reverse complement strand
AAGGACGGTGATTCCAAAACCTCACGATTTTGGTTTCTGTTTCTTTCCATTGCTGGTTTTTCGCAACTGCCCTTTGGACTTATGCCCATCAGGTCTTATGTATGCGCTTCGCGCATGCTTCGCAAACGCTCCACAGACTATCACCGCAAGCCCTGCGGCGAGAATATTTTGTGCGGCATTGATGTCTCGGTCGTGATGCGCTCCACACTCTGGACACGTCCACTCCCTTACATCAAGCGGCAACTTATCGACAACGTGACCGCAGTGTCCGCAGCGCTTGCTACTGGGGAACCATCGGTCAATCTTCACGACTCGCCGACCGTACCACTGGCACTTGTAGTCCAACTGACGAATCAACTCACTCCAACTTGCATCAGCAATCGCTTGTGCCAGCTTGTGGTTGGTCATCATATTCTTCACCGCCAAATCCTCGACCGCAATCGTTTGGTTTTTACGTACCAGTCGAGTCGTCAGCTTGTGAATGAAATCTGTTCGAGAGTCGGCAATTCGGGCATGAATGCGAGCTACTTGAATCCTTGCTTTCTCTCGATTGTTCGAGCCTTTAACTTTGCGAGACAAGGCTTTTTGAGCTTGCCTCAACTTGTATCTCAGGCGCTTGAAGTGTTTGGGATTAGAGACATGTTCGCCATCACTGGTAGTAATCAAGGAGGTGATTCCGG
Organism: Allocoleopsis sp.; assembly: GCA_036703375.1. GTDB lineage: Bacteria > Cyanobacteriota > Cyanobacteriia > Cyanobacteriales > Coleofasciculaceae > DATNPC01. The sequence goes on along the minus strand of DATNPC010000415.1, from coordinate 11,643 downwards.
CATCAATCCCAACAGCTTTATCAATTTGAGGCAGTGCCTTAACCGTGTGGTCTTCAATCAGCAAACAGACAAACCAGCGTCCCGATGCATCCAGCCTCACTGTCACCGTAGAGGGTTCGCAGTTCTCCGGAAGAGTCCGGCTCCAACGAATAGGCAATGGTTCATTGCACTTTGCCAACCACAATTTCCCGTCCTTCCACTTGAAGGCAGAACGGGTAAACTCAGCACTGCCACCACTTCTTTTCTTTTTGAAGTTGGGGTACTTAGCACGACCTGCCCAGAAGTTGGTAAAGGCTTTTTGCAGGTTCCTCAATCCCTGCTGCAACGGTACGCAGCTAACTTCGTTGAGAAAATGCAAGTCTTCTTGCTTCTTCCAAGCGGTCAACATAGCAGATGTCTGCTTGTAGTCAATCCGTTGTTGATGCTGGTACCAGCCTTCTGTGCGGGTATGCAGGGCTTTGTTGTAGACCAACCGAACACAGCCCAATGTGCGGCGCAAAAGTTCTTCTTGCTCCGGCGTTGGGTAAAAGCGGTATCGGTAGGCGCGTTGAGTCATGTTTCACATCTTACCGTTTTCCGTGTGAAATGCACAATCTATAGGGTAATTAAGGGGGCATTGTTAGCAAAGCTTGCGCGAAGCGCATACACCCTTAATTACCCTCCTATCCCTCCCCGCCCTGAAGTGCGGGGTTTCTCGGAGATTTTCGATGAGCGTAGGGGCAGAGCATGCCCATTGGTGTCAACTTAGCGTGGAACCCTCAGTCCGGCAGGGGTTTAAACCCCTGCCTCATAGCAAAAGTCCTCTGAAGAGGACTCATGAGTCTAATAGTCCTCTTCAGAGGACTTTCGCTATTAGCCTGGGACTTAAGTCCCAGGCGATTTTCGGCTTAAGTTGACACTAATGGAGCATGCCTTGCCCCTACAATCTGGGTATATCACCTAATTGTGAACCGCGATATCTCACTCTTCATCAATGACAGCATTGCGATCGAGCAGTAGGAGCGATCGCAATTGATCGGTATCCATTTCCGTCAGCCACTCTTCACCGGCATCTACCGTTTGTTCGGCTAGCTGTTTTTTACTTTCAATGATTTCATTGATGCGTTCTTCCAAGGTGCCAGTACAAACAAACTTATGCACCTGAACATTACGGGTTTGACCGATGCGAAAAGCCCGGTCAGTTGCCTGATTTTCCACCGCTGGGTTCCACCAACGGTCAACGTGGAAAACGTGATTGGCTCGTGTAAGGTTCAGTCCAGTTCCCCCGGCTTTTAAGGAGAGAATCAGAATTCGTGGCCCATCCGGGTCATTTTGGAATCGGTCAACCATCTCCTCTCGTTGCTGTTTCTTGGTTGCTCCATATAAGAACAACGTTTCCCATCCTAGTTTTTCCTTGAGATAGGGTTGAATGAGTTTGCCCCACTCCGCAAATTGAGTGAAGACTAAAGCGCGATCGCCTTCTGAAATTGCCTCTTCCAACATTTCCTGTAGCCGCAATAATTTACCCGATCGCTTCGCGGAGTCCAGAGTTTTTTCCTTTAAATATTGAGCTGGGTGGTTGCAAACTTGCTTTAATCGCAACAACAGTGTCAAAATCAAACCGCGACGCTTGATGCCCTCAGAGGATTCAATCTCCACTAACGACTCATCCACCAGCTTTTGATAAAGCGACGCCTGTTCGGCTGAAAGTCCGCAGAACACATTCATCTCCTGCTTCTCCGGCAAGTCTTGAATGATTTCCTTATCAGTTTTCAGGCGTCGGAGGATGAACGGTTGAACGAGCGATCGTAATGTTTGCAACGAATCCCTATCCCCAAACTTCTCAATCGGCATAGCAAACCGGCGTTGGAAAAATTGCTGATTGCCCAAATAGCTTGGATTGAGAAAATCCAAAATTGACCACAATTCCGACAACCGATTCTCGACTGGTGTTCCGGTTAGAGCAATGTGAAAACCAGCTTCTAGCTGCCGTACTGCTTGAGATTGCTTCGCACCTGGATTCTTAATATTTTGTGCCTCATCCAACACAATCCCCTGCCACGAAACCGATTGAAGCGTTGTCGCATCTCGGAATACTAAGGGATAGCTAGTAACCACCAACTGCTTACCCTGAACGGCTTTAGCAAATGCCTTGCCTTTGAGTCGTTTATCTCCGTGGTGAACGACAACTTTTAGCGAGGGACCAAACTTCTTGACTTCCCGTTCCCAGTTGCCCAGTACGGAAGTCGGGCAAACCAGCAGTGTTGGTGACTCTAATATCTCCTGTTCTTTGAGATGCAGCAGAAAAGCAATAGTCTGAATCGTGTTATGGCAAACAATAGTGTTAGCAACAAAGTTGTGGTGTCCGCTGACTTCAAAGTCGTAAACCCAGCCATCGTACTCAACATCTTCAATCGCCTCAATTTGACAGTAGAACACTTCTTGGTCGAGCAGACGTTGCAAGCGTTGTCTAGCGATCCTGAGTTGTTGTTTGTCCAACAGAGCATAGGCATCAAGAGTTTGAACTGTCCACTTAGAAGGCTTTAGCTGGCGATACTCCTGTTCGGCAACGCCAGTCAGGATGCGTTCCATTCCAGCTACCACTCGTTCCAAGCTAGTGCAGGAGAATTGCTGTGAACCGTCAAGATAAACATTGCACGGTATACCCAAATGCTTCAATGGCAGTTTCGTCGTCTCAACAGTCTGAGCTACAAGCTCGCAAGCAGGAATTCCCTCTACATTAGTGTTACTAACCCGTTGGCAGATTTCCTCTAATTTCCGCTGTTTGTCTGGGTTAGTAAATCCAATTTCTTGATGGAATCTCCGAGCTGAATTTCCTCCAAGAGTGCCAATGTAGTAAGTGCGGAAGATACCACTACCATTTGTAGCGCGTTTTTGTTGGGCGGTTACTCGCAACCAAATACCGAAGCGTCGCAGTAATACAGACAGTTGCTGAATTATGCGAAGTGAAGCTGTACTGATTTCGATACTCCGCATGCTTGAAATTACAGCCGATTCAGCATCAAAATAGTGCCGTAGGAAAATACGCACACTATCTAGGTCTGCCTGCATAATGAAGGACGGGATGAATTTCTCATGCGATCGCTTGCCCCAAGAGTACCCTTTTGCGTTGAGAAATTGCCGATACGCTTGACTATTAATTCGTAGAGCAGGAACTCTGTTAGGGAAAGTCCGAATTTGAGGACAGTTAATCTGAAGGTTATAGCGCTTCCCAATACACTGAAACGTCTGGAGCAATTCCTCTAAACGATTCTTGTCTTGTTGTGCGATTTCAAGGGTTGCTCGATCGCACGCTTCATAACCCTCCGCTAGTTGCCAAGCGAGAAACTTTACTAAGTCGGTGTCTTCTGGTTGTCCATGCCAAAGCAATTTGGCAGGCACGCAGACATAGTCTCCCACTTGTAGATGATTAGTCCAGCCGTTGTGGGTTAGCAGTTTGTGACGATAGGTAATCGTAATACTACTACCATCTTTGAGCTTAACGGTTCTTAGTTTTTCCCGAACTTGTTGCCGATACAGTCGCTGGATGGGAGATAACGTGATTTTACTGGTCTCAGAGTCGATTGCGTTGACCAGCAATGGCTCAGTAGGAGCAGTCCAAAATCCCTCTCCATCAAATTCCGTTTCTCCTGCATACTGATTCCAAATCTCTTCGGCTTTTAACAACAAACCATTGACAAAAATTTCTGTATCAGGGGCTACACATTTTCCTAATCCCATATCATCTGCCAGACAAGCTCCCAAACCCCAACGTTCTAAGAACGCTAACCAACTCACGCCTCGGACTTGGTAAGGTCGTAAAGAACCGTGAAAGCTGTTAGGTACTTCAATGGGCTTAATGGCTTGATTGCCTGTCAGATTGGTAATCAACTCTTGCAGCGCACCCGATGCCTCGAAGTGAACCACAGGTAGTTTTGCCAATGTAGTTGTATCGCCGGTACTCAGGCGCAGAGCATCTTCTACCCGGAGCGTCATCTCGTCTTTCGATGTGGCAAAGATAGCTTGAGCGGCTCGTACATCGGCCGGTTGCAGCGCTATCCATTCACCATCCACTTCTACCAGAGGGGATTGCTGCGCCATCAGGCGATCGAACTGTTTTTTCGAGATGGTTTTATCCCCGATCGCCAGTTCCCAATTAAACTTCAAAAGGCTTTGCAATCCCAGGCGCTCTTTCTTACTCGATGGCGCAACCTCGGCACGGATGCTGATTCCTAAGCGGTTTGCCCCCGCTCCAGGTGCTAATCCTGGGGGTAAGACGATGCCCAAGCCATTATCTTGCAAGCGCCACGCACTGGCTCGAATGAATTCATACACGTCAACTGGAGTGAGTTCGCAATAGGAGGGCAGTCGTCCGTGTAAGCTGGATTCGATCGGGGGATAGAGTCGCGTCGCTAAGCCTAACCCTTTCAAAAACGTCTCTTGAGGCTGCTCGATCGCTCGTCCTTGATACTCCAATCGATCGACGGCCTGACTCCAAATCGTCTGAGCACCTACCAACAAGTCTGGGTTGTCAACCGCTTGCAAGCAATACTCTAACCGCCAGTTGGTTTCGCCTGACGCTGGGGGTTGGAGAGCGAAGCAGGTACGCCATAGATTTTGACCCAGAGTTTGGGTGGTGGGGGCGACGATGTTCTGTTGTACGGGTGTCGTCCAGGTAGACAGTGCCGTCTCTAGCCGAGCAAGAGCGTCTGTGGGAGCCTCAAGCGTGTCCGATGAAGTGGAGAGCCTTCGCAACCACTCCTGCATTGGCGATTCCACAGTGGGTATAGTCTGAGACTCGATCCAACCGCGAATTTGAACGTCAATCGCACTGCTCAAGAATCCTAACAGTAATTCTTGAGACTCTGGGAATTTTAGATTTTGGATTAGGGATTTTGAATTAAACGCCCCAGAAAAAGCGTTGACTGAAAGGTTGTCTGTCTCCCCGTCTCCCCGTCTCCCCGTCTCCCCATCTATTTTCACGTTAGGGGTTTGACGATCGCGTTCTGAGGAAGATGCAGAGATACTGCTCCGTCTCTGGGCATCCTCTTGTCCCACTCCCAGATAGGCTCGGCAGGCAGAGGGCATGAGCTGGGTGAACTTTTCTAAACGTGCTTGATCCACGGCACTATCCAGCAACGGTTGCCAACGGGCAACAACATCGCTAGTCGGTTTGCGGTACAGTCCCGGTAAAAACTTACACCGAGTTAGCAAATCTAAGCTCCAGCGCATGACTTGAGACCAAAACCGTAGTTCTCCTCCTAGGTAAGTGTCAGATGCTTGAAATGAGCCGAGGGGTAGCGCTTGGAGAAATTTCACTGCGTCTAGAGGCGGGAGACAAAATCCTTCAACGCTCCAGAGTTGCAGTCCTAATGGCGAGGCGTCTGCATCGCTCGAAGTCCCCTGAGTGGAGAGGGCAGGATAGGCCGGTTCGTTTCTTTGTGGAGGTTGCGTCGGTAGAGCCAGTACTTGCGTTTGCCATTGCGGTGTATTGCTCTTGCGGGTACTGTTCCGACTACCCTGAGCAGAATTTCCAGATACCTCCATAAACTCACCGATCGCAAGATTGTGAGCCCGCAAAAAGGCTATCAATTCCGCTTGCGTCATGGCAAACGGATGACGAGCAGCGCCATTGGACGGGGTTGTCTCTACAGATGCCCGCGTGCGCCAAGTTTCCCCCCAGATAAATAGATGACCATTGTTTTCGTCAAGTATCCAACTGCCATGTAAAATTGCCATGCTTAAAGTGCTTTTAGATGTGAAACTTGAGTGATTGAATCGATGAGTTCTAACGCGATCGCTCTTTTTCTACTTCAGTATTTTTTGGCATCTTAAACAACCCTCTTGAACCTCAAAGCAGCCATAGTACATAAGTGCTACGATTGCGACAGAGAGAAAAACGTGATAAGAAGAAGGACGAAGTACTACATGGTAGAACTAGACAAGTCAATATCCTTCGATGGACGGGATATTCGACTGAAAGTGGGTCTACTTGCTCCACAAGCGGGTGGGTCCGTATTAATTCAGTCGGGAGACACAGCAGTTTTGGTAACAGCGACGCGTGCTGGTGGTAGAGAAGGCATAGATTTTCTTCCCCTATTGGTGGATTACGAAGAAAGATTGTACGCAGCAGGTCGGATTCCAGGTGGTTTTTTGCGGCGAGAAGGGCGTCCTCCGGAAAAAGTGACGCTCATTAGCCGTCTGATCGATCGCCCGCTGCGCCCCTTGTTTCCGAGTTGGCTGCGAGATGATATTCAGATCGTAGCAACTACGCTGTCTATGGATGAACAGGTACCGCCCGATGTTTTGGCGGTAACGGGCGCTTCGATCGCGGTATTGCAAGCCCAGATTCCCTTTTATGGTCCCATGGCAGGTGTGCGCGTGGGTTTAGTGGGAGATGATTTTATCATCAACCCAACTTATAAAGAAATTGAGTCGGGAGACTTGGATTTAGTGGTTGCCGGTTCCCCAGACGGCGTGATTATGGTCGAAGCGGGTGCCAACCAACTCCCCGAACAAGACATTATCGAAGCGATCGACTTCGGTTACGAAGCGGTGCGGGACTTGATTCAAGCTCAGCGAGACTTGATGGCTCAATTGGGAATTGAGGTGACAATTGAGGAACCACCGACACAAGGCTCAGTCCTCGATCGATTTGTTCGCGATCGCGTTACTGACCAAATCAAAGGTGTCCTCTCTAAGTTTGACTTAGACAAAAACGCTCGCGATACGGCCTTAGATGAAATTAAGGAAAGTTCCGTCGTCACGGCGATTGCCGAACTGCCAGAAGACGACCCGATCCGAGTCGCTACAGCCGAAGACAACCAATTAGTCGGCAAGGTGTTCAAAAGCCTGACCAAAGAACTAATGCGTCGGCAGATTATTGAAGACGGCGTCCGGGTGGATGGTCGCAAACTCGATGAAGTGCGACCGGTGTCTTGTAAGGTGGGTGTATTGCCTCGACGAGTGCATGGCAGTGGTTTGTTTAACCGGGGGTTGACCCAAGTGCTATCGACTGCCACCTTGGGAACGCCGGGGGATGCCCAAAAGCTGGATGACCTGAATCCCGAAGAAGATAAGCGCTATCTGCATCACTACAATTTCCCACCCTTTTCCGTGGGGGAAACAAAACCACTGCGCTCGCCCGGACGGCGTGAAATCGGCCACGGCGCTTTAGCCGAACGCGCGTTAGTTCCCGTGCTGCCGCCACAAGATCAATTTCCCTACGTCCTCCGAGTCGTGTCGGAAGTGCTTTCCTCCAACGGTTCGACCTCGATGGGTTCGGTTTGTGGCTCTACCTTAGCCTTGATGGATGCTGGCGTGCCGATTACGAAGCCCGTTAGCGGTGCGGCCATGGGTCTGATTAAGGAAGGGGATGAAGTTCGTATTCTCACGGATATTCAAGGAATTGAAGACTTTTTGGGTGACATGGACTTCAAGGTCGCGGGTACCGATGCAGGTATCACGGCGTTGCAAATGGACATGAAAATCACAGGTCTGTCAATTGATGTCATTGCCAAAGCGATTCAGCAGGCTCGACCGGCTCGCTTGCAGATCCTAGAGAAGATGTTGGCGACGATTGACACACCTCGTACAGAACTTTCACCGTTTGCCCCGCGCCTGCTGACCATGCGGATCGATCCAGAACTGATTGGTCTGGTGATTGGACCTGGCGGTAAGACGATTAAGGGCATTACCGAAGCAACCGGTGCCAAGGTGGATATTGAAGACGACGGGACGATTACCGTTTCTGCGATCGACAGTGAAAAGGCGAAGAAGGCGATTAATATCATTCAAGGCATGACCCGCAAGCTGAATGAAGGGGATGTCTACGCCGGTCGCGTGACTCGGATTATTCCGATTGGTGCTTTTGTCGAAGTGCTGCCTGGAAAAGAAGGCATGATCCACATTTCTCAACTCGCTGACTATCGAGTGGGTAAAGTGGAAGACGAGGTGGCCGTTGGAGACGAGGTGATTGTTAAGGTACGGGAAATCGACAGCAAAGGTCGCGTCAATCTCACCCGTTTAGGGATTCACCCAGATGAAGCCGCAGCAGCACGGGCGGCAGCAGCTGTGACCTAAAGCTAAAGCCCTTGTGAAGGGAGGAGTTTTGAGGCGAACTCGTAGGAAATTGAGAGTAGGATGATGATTTAGATTTGATGAATTAGGAATTATTAATGATGAAAAAATTCCTAATTCTTCAAAGTGGGAAGGAGATTTAAACTCCTCCCCAACTGTGGTAAAAGCCTCTGACCCAAATTCATCGTTCGGAATTCAGACGTTTCCAATTCAGATGAAGTACCGTTTGTTTCTCGCTTTAGCGATCGCTGTGTTGGTGCCATTTGCGATCGGCTTTGCCGGTGCGCCTAGCGCAATCGCATTTGGAGTGAGGAGTCTACCACCAGCACCAACACCAGCACCCAGTGTAGAGATATCAACGGCTACGTCGTTGCGATCGCTGGCCCAGCAACGAGGTATCGGCATTGGTACAGCAGTGCAATTGGAACCGTTTTACAATGATGCTAGGTATCGTCAGGTACTGGCACGGGAATTTAATATCTTGGTGCCAGAAAATACATTTAAATTTAAATTTTTGCGCCCAAATCGCGACGAGCCCTACGACTTTAGCCAGACCGATCGATTAGTCGAATTTGCCAAAGCTCACCAGATGCAAGTCCGAGGGTCTCCTTTAGTATGGCATTACACTCAACCTGACTGGTTGGATCGGGGAAAGTTTACGCGAGAGGAGTTGCTAAAAATTCTGCAAACCCATATCCAGACTGTCGTTGGTCGCTATCGGGGTCAGGTTTTTGCTTGGGATGTCGTGAATGAAGCCCTCAATCGCGACGGTTCATTAAGAGACACGATTTGGCTTCGCCACATTGGACCAGAATACATCGATCTAGCCTTTCGTTGGGCGCATGAGGCTGACCCAAATGCTCGCTTATTTTACAGCGATTATGGCAATGATGAAGTTGGTCGTAAGGCAAACGCAATGTACACTATGGTAGCAGGGTTGCTTCAGCGCGATATTCCAATTGATGGTGTAGCGATGCAAGCTCACAAGGGGCTGCGCCATGCATCACGGCTGGATTTACTGTCCCAAAATATCCAGCGACTCGAAAAACTCGGTTTAGAGGTACAGTTCTCAGAACTGGACGTTAGTACCCAAGATGGCACTGGCAGCAAGGAGGAGCGTTTTGCCCAGCAAGCTCGCACTTACCGCGATCTCCTCCAAGTCTGTCTTTCCTATAAGAACTGTACGGCATTTATTACCTGGGGGTTTACAGACCGCCATACCTGGCTCGGCAGTTTGACGGGTCAACTCGAAGCACCGCTGCTGTTTGATGAATTTTATCGTCCTAAACCGGCTTACTATGCGCTTAAGGACGTTCTGAGTCCTCAGTCCGGTAAATAGCGATCGCGATTTCAGAATACAGGGAGCATCATTCCAACTTCAGCTCATGTCAAGATTATGAAGCACCGTTTGTTGCTCGCTTTAGTAGTTTTCGTCTTGGTGTCTTTATTCTCCATTGTTAGGGTTAGCAGTATTCCTGCCGCACCAGACGTTTTCTCAGCACCCACTGTCGAGGTATCGTCCTCAACCTCTTTGCGATCGCTCGGGCAAAAGCGGGGGATAGAGATGGGTGCAGCTGTAGCAATGCCACCCTTTTATAAAGATGCCAACTACCGTGCTGTGCTAGCACGAGAATTCAGCATCTTAGCACCCGAAAATGCCTTTAAGTTTGCGTTCATACATCCAGAACGCGATCGCTACGACTTTAGCGAGACAGATGCCCTAGTCGCGTTTGCCAAAGCCCATAACATGAAAGTACGGGCTCATCCTTTGGTTTGGCATGATTCCTTACCCGACTGGTTGTATGACAACGAGTTTACGCGTGAGGAATTACTCGCCATTCTCAAGGACCACATTCAAACCCTAGTCAGTCGTTATCGAGGTCAAATTTATGCCTGGGATGTCGTCAGCGAAGCAATCAATCGAGATGGCTCGTTGCGGGACACGATCTGGTTGCGGCATATTGGCCCGGAATATATCGATTTAGCCTTTCGCTGGACGCATGAAGCTGACCCTCAAGCTCGCTTATTTTATACCGACTACGCCAACGAAGAACGGGGTCGCAAGCCAGATGCAATGTACGAATTAATGGCCAGTTTGCTGCAACGTGGCATTCCAATTCACGGTGTAGGATTTCAATCACACCGATGGCTAGATGGTCCACCCAAGCTAGATGCTCTACTCGAAAACATGACTCGGCTCAAGACGCTAGGTTTAGAGGTTCAATTTACCGAGGTGGATGTGCAAATTCAGAGAGGAACGTTTGGGAGTCGGGAAGAGCGATTGGTCGCGCAAGCTGATGCTTACGCTACGATGCTGAAAGCCTGTGTAATTACCAAAAACTGTACGGCATTTGTCATCTGGGGATTTACAGACCGCTATAGTTGGATTGCTGGCTTAACCGGCGCTCTAGATGCTCCCCTCATTTTTGATGAGTCGTACCGCCCAAAACCAGCCTACTATGCCCTTCAGAATGTTTTGAATTCTGAGTTTTGAACCTCTCGGTAGTCTCATTATTTCTTCGCACAGGTGAGCTTATTGTTTACCCCCTTAAGCAGGGAAGCTAGGGGTCACAATGTATTGCATTGAGTTGCTAGCCGCTGCAAGTTGGTAGCCACATTTTTAATTAATTTTTACACGCAAGGTTATACATATTGAAAAAAAGTATTTAGTAACAAATTATACACAGTAACCGAATTGATCTAAGTTTCCAGTAATTGCATAGAAGTTCAGTTTTTCAATCAAGAACGTTGGGTTTGAGCCATGAATTATCGCCCGAATCCCTCGCTACTCCAGGATAGTTTATCGAATGCACAGAATGAGTGTTGTGTCAATAAAAAAGGACTGGTTCGATACCTGGATGTTAAGAATTATAAAAAGCCGGAAAGGTAATACAACGAGTATAAAGAATAGATGAATTTATCAGTTTGATAGTTGCATCTATTCAAATTATGTTGATAATAGATATCAACAATTTTTCAATTCGCATTTCGTAGATTAGGTTACCGATCGGTGACTCCGGTGAATTACGATCTGGGGGCTGAGGTTGATTTACCTCTGAAGGATGTCTAGCAAGTTCAAATAATTCATCAAAACTACAAAGGACGGTAATAGGTAATGGGGCGTCCAAACATTGACTAGTTATCAGTGACCGAGTTAAGGGTATCAATAGTCCTGAATGGAAGCTATTGATACAAAATTCCAATCTGTTGACTTTACCTATACCATTAACAAGACATGAAAAAATTACTTTCGATTTGCGTTCCAACATTCAACAGAGCCGAACAACTAGATAATCAGTTAGCTTGGCTAGCACGAGAAATCAAGGGATTTGAGAATGAATGCGAGATTATAGTATCAGATAACTGCTCTACGGATAATACACAAGCAGTGATTCAAAAATGGCAGCATTTCTTTGAACAGACTATTCAATTTACAGCCAACAAGAATAGTGAAAATCTGGGTTGGATGAGGAATTTTTCCTATTGCTTAAATACAGCAATAGGTAAGTATACGTGGACGATCGGTGATGACGATGTAGTCTACGATGGCACTCTGTCATTCGTCTTAAAGACGTTGCAGGAAAA
>DATNPC010000414.1:0-3788 GCA_036703375.1 Allocoleopsis sp. | reverse complement strand
GGATGCATCCCACCACCGCAACCAATAGGCTGTTATTTGTGACTTCGTGCCATGCCAAACTCCCAGGAATAAACCCATTGACTCTATCCAATAGCGTTGATTCGCATCCGGTTCTTGCAATTCATAGCGGCCGCCAGAGAGCGCATGCACTTCTAACGTTCCTTCATTCGGGTCAAAAATGGCATAAGTCGGTACTTGCAAAACTCGTTCGTAAAAGTACCACTTGCCATAGGGATAAGTGGATTTAGAAGAATATTCTCCCTGCTCGGTATCAGAGAGAAACTCCATCACGACTGCTGGCACTTCTCCTTCTGCATGAGGCGTATAGCTGCGACGAATTACCCCTGCTGGTACCGGAAGCACCGAAGGAACATAAACCCAATCGGGTGCTTTGACCACTATCTTTCCGTTAACCGTGGCACAAATTCCAAAATTAGAAGCAATCAGCATATTGGGAGTAATCCATTCGGCGAGTTCAAGCATTTCCCGCAGAGCAGATGCTAATAAAGGATGATGGAGGTTTTCCACTGGATCGTCAGGAAGTTGAAAATCGTTAGGAAGTTTTTCCCACTTGATATCGCGTTCAGTTTTTAACCTAGTTTCTTGAGCTTTAATTATCATTAAAAATCTAATGGTTTATACAATGTATTTTTTAAAAAGATAAGAATCATAAAAATAAGAGGTTAAACAAACCATTTTGATTGTTGAAATTTTCCCCTCAAAAGCCCTAGGAGAAAATAAGCCCAAACGGTAACTATAGGGAAGACCCAAGGCAAGAGGATGGCGGCTGAAATGTAGACTTGTAAACCAACTAATCCATAAATCGATGTTACCCCGATTAGCATGAACCATAATTGATGCTTGCGTAACGAATGATTTGCCCAAAATTCAACCGTAAGTCTTCCCAACACTGCGGCTACTCCGATTAGCCACAAATCGGGAATCGGCACGACCAATCTTCGATTGAGGAAATGGTGAATCATGTAAGCGTGGACTTCTCCACCAGTAATACTGTGACGCCGTACCGGAGGGGTAGAGCGCTCAAACCAGTACCTCACAGCAGTTGGTAACGGAAAATTATCTGGTTCCCCCTGAAATATGCCAGCATCGCCATATCCTCCAGGTGCGATAATCGCAATTTGCTGTTGAAGAGCAGGTAATTTAGAGGCATCATGATTCTCTAGCAGTTGCCAAGCTGGAATACTCTCATAGACTTGTTGGGGTGGAATGGAAAAATCGACGATTGGGTGCAACCACATTTGACGCCATCTGTAGGAGAAACCGGTAATGGGCTGAAGTTGAGAAGCCGGAGAGAATAGCGTATTGCGATCGCGTTTTGTCTCCTTAAGATACTGCGAGGCTTGAGCGAAATAATCGGTTTGGCTCGTTAGCTGTGGATTGACGGGGAGTTGATGCGCTAATGCCAGCAAGTAAGAGAAGGGCAATTTCTGAGACGGAGCATCCGATAGCGGCACCAGACTCATATACCAACTCACAAACTTGACGTGGCCGATCAAACTCCAATTTGGACTGGCAATTTCTGGCGAAACATTCAGCCATTTTCCACTATCATCCCGAGCGGCAGCAAACACCAATTTGGTGGAAGGAGTGTGTTTTACGGCGGCTTCTAGAGACTGCTTCAGAGCCATATCCGGAGGAAGCTTGCCTGGTTCCTCGCTTTTCTTCTGGGGACGCGCCAATGGGTAATCAATGCCGATAACCGGAGCATTGCCCTCGACTAGTCGATCCACTAAACTCGCCAGATAAGTTCGATTCATCGGCTTAGGGTCAGCTATTCCGGCTTTTTGGATCGACTCCTCATCAATTTGCACGAGTAACACGGGTGGCGGTGTTGAGGCGGATAGTTGTCCCGTCAGTTGACGGTAGACAGCTTGGGTATACACTCGCTGTTCTAACAACCAATCTTGAACTGCTGGTGACAAACTGAGTAACGTTAACGTACCGATCGCGATCGCTTCTGCGGGACTTGGTAAAATCCGCTTGAGTCGTTCCTTGAGTCCATGTCGCGGAATTCCATAGAGGACTGCATCCGGGTGGCAAAAGAGTGAGGGAACTAAATAAGCACTGGGATAAGTAAGATTCTTCTCAACTTTGAGCGAGTGGCACGCCGCTAACAGGGAATCATGCACGTCTTTATGTTCGGCGAGTTCTTGCATAAACCTCTGCAAAAACACCTGTGCCACTGTATTATGCACGGGTTCCCGCATCACGGCGACTTGACTTAAACCCAAGTCAATCAACGAAGTAGCAAGATCTAAACCACAGCAGGAATTAAATAAAGCAAACTTGAGTCCTCGCTGTTTTGCCGCGAGAAGTTGCGGGGTAATCTCGCGAATGGATATTGAGGTATTCGGCGCAATCGCTAATTCTCCTCCCGTGATTGCCATTTCATTACTATGTCCGGCAAACAGCAACACATCCCAGCCACGTTCTGAGGCAATAGCCGCAGAAATTTTAGCTTTGAGTTCGGGAATATCCTGTCCCGGCTGCCAACCCACAAACTCAATCTCGGCTAAGCGAGAGAGCTTGTGTACTGCCTTCTTGTCACCTTGAAAATTGAGTCCCGTTTCATCCCCTAAAATGACTAAAATTCTAGCCTTCTTTCCTCTAGAACTCTGAGACTCTGAGCCACTGGGTTGGCGAATATTGACTGGAGTTCGGGTAATGCGAATAACCCCAAATGCGGGAAACTCTGCACCAATTTCCCACGCTTCCCAAGGCAGGCGTTCTAACTCGATACTATGGCAAGTGAGAAAGACATCAGCCGTCTGTTTGGCTTGTTCGTGATGGGGAATTTGTGTTTCGCGATCGCACAGTGAAAAATCACCCTTAGCCATTACTGCTCGAATCTCAAATAACTCGGCACTTCGCAGCCAGTGATGGAATTCAGACAAGAGTTTAGCTTCAGCTTGTACCAGTTTGGCGTGCCAGTCGAGCTGTGGCAGAGCAATAGTTCCACTGGCGACTTCCCGTCCTCGCAGCGTGGATTTGTAGTAACACAGATAAACCTTTTTCCAATCGTCGTAGCAAGCGATCGCAGATTTTGGATAAGCCAGCGTTGCACAAAGCCGTTGACCTTTCCCCCAAGACAACTCAAAGACGCACGTTTGCCGCTCAAACTGTCGTACCTGAAGCTGAAATGTTGTCATGGGTCATTTCGATTTTTGATACAAGGATTGGGGATTTTTCCCACCAAGGATAACGTTATTCAGCCGGTAGAATCACACCTCGACATTCTCCGAAACCGACCTTAACATAACCTTCTTTCTCACAGTATCCGCGCAAGATAACTTCATCTCCATCAGACAGAAAGGAGCGAATCTCACCTGTTGGCAGTTTGATTGGTTTAGCACCCCGTTGGGTAATTTCTAGCAGACATCCTTGGGAACCGTCTTCAGCACCAGAAACAGTTCCGCTAGCTAGCAAATCTCCGGGACGGAGGTTGCAACCGTTACTAGAGTGGTGGGCAAGCATCTGTGCGATTGTCCAGTACATCTGCTGAAAAGAACCACGACTTAAGCGAAATGGCTCTATTCCAGCTTCACGCATTTGTTGCGATCGCACCAGCACTTCCACTGTGAGGTCAATGCCACCGTGGCTGGTATTCTGGGGAGAGGAGAGATAGGGCAACGGGAGAGGGTCTGCTTCCGCTCGTTGAAACGACGGACAACGGAAGGGGGCTAGAGCGTCCAGGGTTACAACCCAAGGCGATAGTGTAGTCATGAAGCTCTTGGCTAAAAAGGGACCGAGAGGCTGATATTCCCAAG
>DATNPC010000413.1:0-16461 GCA_036703375.1 Allocoleopsis sp. | reverse complement strand
AAGCCGCAATTCCATTTGTTCGGGACTGTCATCAGCCGTCACTTCCCCTTGTTTCAATATTTGTTGATAGAGTCCTAGTAGGCGACTAGCGCGTTGTTCATTTTTGAGGATGCGATCGCGTATCGTCTTCAAATGTTCCGGCTCATCCTGCGCTTCCCAGTGTTCAATAACACGCGCTCTCACCAACTGCTCAATTGATTCTTCTCTTTCTACGCCTTTGTAAGCAGGACTAGGAGGAATCGATTCTGCATTCTCAACTACTAGCCGACACAGCTTTTGCGTTAGAAACGGTTGTCCTCCCGTCCAATCCAAAATTTCTTCCATAACAGCCTGGGGATTATCTACCTTCCCCACAAATCCTTGAGCTAATGGCTCAACTTCATGCCGTTGAAACCCATGCAACTGAATCGCCCGACCAATATTAAATGGCGTGCGATTGGTGTCAGAAATTAAATCTGATGGCGTTGCTACTCCCACCAGAGCAAACGCGAGCCGATTATAGTCTGACTTTTGGCTACGTTTGTTGTAACAAGCCCGAATCATGGCAAAAAAGTCATCAATCGGTTCTTGCAAGCTGAGAACGGTATCGATTTCATCGACAAAAATTACGATGTTTTGAGAAACCTTCCTCAGTAAAACCTCTTCAATCATCGCGCCCAAGCGCTGCACGGGTGGTATAAACTCGCGATCGCTCCACCAGTTTACAAACTCGCTCAGCTCCTCGAAAATATTGAAACTGTTCATCAGCGTGTAGGCGACACCCGCATACCACTGCTCCAAAGAAATTCCCTGTTGCCCGATGGTTGAAAGATCGATGACAGCACAGGTAACTCCTTCAGATTGCAGCCTTTTTATTGTTTGCACCTGCAAGCTGGACTTCCCCATCTGCCGGGAATTGAGGACATAACAAAACTCTCCAGCTTTCAGCCCTTCATAGAGTTTGGAGTCAGCCTCTCGCACTACATAAGTAGGGGAATCTTCCGGTAAACTTCCACCGACTTGATATTGGTAGCTTTCCGTCATGTCGATCTGAGATTAGGTAATTGCGATCGCTTCTTCACACTAGTGCCGTAAAGCGTTAGCGTAACGCTGAGGAAAAAGGAGTACTAAGTGCAGTGTGGTAGAAATAACTATCCAGTTGAAAAAGCTTACTCTACAAGCTTTCTTAACTTGGAGCCTTCTGCCTTCTGCCTTCTGCCCTCTTCCACTAAGTAGGAGCGGCGTTCAGAATGTCAGTTGTACTAGTCATACGATACAGTGATTTGGAAATCCCCCGCTCTATCCATTAGTGAGGGGTAGGAGGATGTCAAGATCGAGAGATGAAATTAGCTGTAACCGTAAAGCGCTCCCTCACCGAGGCACAATGGCTCCTTGTCTTTTTCCTAGCAGCGCTCATCCTTTGGGGCATCTGTCTGGGAAACTTACCCTTACGAGACTGGGATGAAGGAACTCGTGCCTTAGTCGCTAGAGAAATTTACCGCACTGGCAATTGGCTCCATCCCACCCTTCAGGGCGAGTCGTATCTGTTGAAACCACCCTTAATGGATTGGTTGATTGCCCTCAGCTACAAGCTATTGGGAGTGCAAGAATTCTCCACACGCTTACCAGGAGCGTTCTTTACAGCGTGCGGAGTACCTCTACTTTATCGAGTCGGGCGAGAACTATTTCGCGATCGCGCTTTGCGCGGTGCCCCAGGCAATCGCATTCCAGCCATTTTTGCCGCTAGCGTTTACTTAACACTCCTACCTGTTGTGCGTCACGGGCGTCTGGCGATGCTGGATGGTATGGCAGTTTCGTTTTTCCTGCTGTTGTTATTGTGCCTGCTCAAAAGCCGTCAGGGTAGGCGTTGGAGTCTGGGTGTGGGACTTGGCTTGGGACTGATTGTTTTAACCAAAGGGTTATTGGCAGTTCCTCTAGGCGCGATCGCATTTGGTTTTCTCCTGGCCGATCGACAGCTTACCCTGTTAAAAAGCCCCTATCTTTGGCTGGGCATAATCCTGGGCAGCGTACCCGTACTTGCTTGGTATGCCGCTCAGTGGCAGCATTACGGCACAGCCTTTTTACAGGTTCATTTCCAATCTCAAGGTTTAGAACGCCTGTCTCAATCCGTGGATGGTCATACTGGTCCCCCTTGGTATTATCTGTTAGAGATACTGAAATATAGCTGGCCTTGGCTGTTATTTTGGCCGAGTGGATTGTATCTAGCTTGGCAAAAACGCGATACGAGGTGGGGTTGTCTGGTTCTAATTGGTACTGTTGGCTATCTGGGAACTGTTTCTTTAATGAACACTAAGCTTCCCTGGTACATCATGCCCGTGTACCCCTTTGTTGCTCTGGCTGTTGCCGCTCAGTTGACTCAACTCTGGCAAAATCGCCAGCGATATCCCCTATTTCTTGCAGGTTTCTTTAGCCTTCTGGCTGTCGCAGGTTTGGGAGGATGTGTTTACTTTATCTTGGCAGAGCCTGAGCCGGTTTTGATTGTGATGGGCGTAGTTGTAGCTCTAATGATGGGCTTGGCAGCTTGGCGCGTAAAACAAAACAATCCCAGTTTCATCCCGATTTTATTAGTAGGAATGTACTTGACTTTAGCGCTACTAATGACTTCTAAGGTTTGGATTTGGGAGTTAAATGAAGCGTTTCCAGTCAAGCCAGTTGCTGCTTTAATTCGAGAGCAGACGCCTCCGGGAGCAACGATTTATACGTCTTTTGCCTACAGGCGTCCGAGTTTAGATTTTTATAGCGATCGCGCCGTGATTCCCGCACCTCCCCCTACGTTACAGCAGGTGTCGTCAACTCCAGCTTACCTCCTCTTAGATCGAGCAACACTAGCAGCTTTGCCATTACGCGATCGCGTTTCTCTGGGTACGGCGGAGGGCTTTACCCTGATTGCTCCTAAAAAGAAGTAGCGATAGGAATGCCAGAGTACCGCCCATAGTACATTGCAGCATTGTCATGCGATCGTCATTAAGTTGTCATATACGCTAGCTACTCTGTTTTATAAGCAAACATGAGCTTCATGAGTTGCGCCTCAAACCATGCCAGTGATGTCCTCTCAGATTGAGCTGAGAGGATATTTTTTTTTATCAGAAGACAGGACAGAAGGCAATTTTTCGCTGTAGGGGCGAAGCATTTGCGTCGTAATTTTTCGGTACAATCAGGGTCTGTAACCGCAAATGCTTCGCCCTTTTAGGATTTGGGCTAACAACCCATGTCTATATCATGAATCCCGATCGCTGATTTGCGATCGCACCATCAACGTCTCGTTGTATACTGTAAAAGGTTTTTCTAAAAAATAAAAATGCTCTCTACCTGCTTTCTATAGAGAGCATTAGTGATGTAGGTATGGTGTGAGGAGTAAACTCCATCTTCTTACCAACGATGGTACTCAGGCAATGTGACGCCTCAGTGACAAGTCGGTAACAATTGTGCGATCGCTTTTACTCTCTAATTTTGTTCGGTCGGTAAAACACGGAAGAAAACTCTCCAGAAGTTAGGTTTTCTTTTTGTGGGTTGATGAGCAGTCATCTCTACTTCATAAACGGGATAGGCAAGCCAATTGCCCCTCTCGTAAAAATCTTTTCCTTCTCTCTTTGTACGATTTAAAGTTTCTTGAGACACATCCAAGAGATTGGCGGCTCTCTCAGTAAGACAGCAATGCTCAATTTCAATTAATTGATGCTTGAGGCGATGCCGAAACACCAACTGCTCGGTTTTTGAATTGACTAGCATGTCTGGATTTGCTAACTGGTAATTTCCTGTCAAGTGACTTGCGTTTGAATGAGTTTCTGAGCTATTGTAGGTAGAGAAAGTCATATATCTTTAACTAGAAGCTACGCGAAAAAATTCAACAAGCCAATATCAAAGGCTTGTCTGGTAAAAAGTGTTACTGCACGCTGCTTCGTAACGCTTGCTATACTATTTATTATAGCGAAAATAGAGGCAACCCAGAGCTAAGAAGTCTGCTAATTGTAGCCCCGTGTTAGAGTCTCCCTTAGCATCACAAGGTGAAGAATGCTAACTAGTATTTCAAATAGCTATCCTTAGTCAAAGTAATAGGAATCGTTGCAGTTCATCCCTTACGATACAAAAGGCTGTTCTGTAGAATTTAAGCCCCGACTGTCTTTGTATCGAAGTGGACGCATTATACTATGCAGTGGCTAGGCGATAACCCTATCGGGATACTTCGCGATAATCCTATCGGAATGCTGCGCGAACTCACGCTTTTAGCACTCCCTGCGGGGACGAGCAGTGAGGGTCACGGCAATATCGCTAAAGTTGTAATTGTTCTGATTATCTTGTTGTTGGTCGCTACGGGGGTTGCCCTACTATCGCGGCGATTTCGGATTCCCTATATTACAGGTTTAGTGTTAGCGGGGCTTGCGATTACCGAGCTTTTGCCTCCGAGTCGCATTCGTCTAGACTCTTCCCTGATTTTCAATCTCTTTTTGCCCATTCTGCTGTTTGAAGCAACAATCAATACCGATATCAGTCGTCTGCGTAGCACTATTAAACCCATTACACTGTTAGCGGGACCGGGGGTTGTGTTGTGCGCGGGAATTACGTCGGTCTTGTTAAGACTAGAGCTAGGTCTAGATTGGATACCCGCTTCATTGGTTGGTGTAATTCTGTCAATTACGGATACAGCCTTGGTAATTGCGGTTTTTAAAGAGGTGGTTGTCCCTCATAAACTTGTCACACTGGTTGAAGGCGAAAGCTTACTGAACGATGATGTGGCTCTGGTTTTATTTAGCCTGATTCTCACCGTTCACTCCACGGGTTCATTATCGCCTCTCGATGTCGTTCAGAGATTTTTGTTCGTCCTGATTGGCGGAGCTTTAGTCGGTCTTGCCTTGGGTTATCTCAGTGTAGGGTTATTTAGCCAAACTGATGACCCCTTGAGCGTGATTTTACTCACCGTTGCTGTCGCCCTAGGTGCCTTCCAAGTGGGAGAGTTTTTTCATGTATCTGGTGTAGTGGCTGTTGTGGTATCCGGTTTGATTGTTGGGAACTTGGGGCTTTCTGGCAATACTTCAGCATCCACTCAAGTCACCTTATTTAGCTTTTGGGAATTCGCTGCGTTTGCCGTCAATACGTTTATTTTTTTACTCATCGGCCTAGAGATTAATCTCATCAAACTGTGGTACACCTTGCCTGCTGTTCTCCTGGCACTAGTCGCTTATCAAGTTGGACGTGCACTCACGGTTTATCCTCTTTTAGCCTTAGTTCGGTTTTTTGACCGACCCATCCCTCTGCGTTGGCGGCATGTTCTGTTTGTGGGCAATATTAAAGGTTCGCTCTCAACCGCTCTCGCTTTAAGCTTACCGTCAACGTTGCCGGGACGAGATACGTTAATTGCCATCGTCCTTGGTATCGTTCTGCTGTCTTTGGTAGGACAAGGTTTAAGTTTGCCTTGGTTCGTGAGGCGTTTAAAACTATCTCACCACTCAGAATCACAGCAAAAAATTGAGGAATTGCAAGCCCAACTCATGAGTGCTAAAGCAGCTCAGGATGAATTGGATAGTCTGTTAAAATCGGGAGTTTTGCCCAAAGCCGTCTACGAAGAGATGCGCTCGACCTATCAAGTCAGAGTCGCTGCCTCTGAGA
Source organism: Allocoleopsis sp. (assembly GCA_036703375.1). GTDB lineage: Bacteria > Cyanobacteriota > Cyanobacteriia > Cyanobacteriales > Coleofasciculaceae > DATNPC01. The sequence goes on along the minus strand of DATNPC010000413.1, from coordinate 10,857 downwards.
GAACGTTGCGAGATATCTACAATCAGCGTCCAGAGCGCTCCGGCGAACTTAGCAGTACTCCTACGAAACTAGACGCTATTCGTCGGCAATTGCTCTTAGCCGAGAAGGGCGCACTCAATGATGCCCTGCGTAGGCGAATTCTCTCAGAGGAAGTGATAGAAGAGCGCATCAAAATTATCAACGAACAACTTCTCAAGCTGGAGGATGAATAACAGGCAGACCTAAATAATCAACCACCTGATGCAACAGTTCAGATTTAGTGACCACCAGAATGGTTGACCCTGCCTCCAGCATGGTATTGCCATTGGGAATGACTAAGTCAGCATGGGGATGAGGTTGATAGCCAATGATTAAAGAACCCTCAGGAAAACGGGCATCCCTGGCAATGAGGGCAACACTACGACCCGCAACATGGGACTCGGGTGGGATGGCTAGCTTGAAGACTTCCACCTGTCCCTGTTCGTAGTGCATCATCGATTCAACTTGGGGATATTCAATCACCGTCACCATCGTATTAACCGCGAGGTCAACCGTGCTGATTACATGGTGAGCTCCTGCCAGACGATACGGTTCGGCAAAATCGCGGTTATTCATCCGCGTCACAATGTGAGGGACGCCGTAGTGCTTAGCCAGAGTAATTAGTGCTAGATTGAGTGGATCGTCACGGAGGGCTGCAACCACTGCATCTGCCTTACGAATTCCTGCTTCTAACAGCACTTGGGTATTGACGGCACTGCCTTCAAACGCCATCACCCCAACTTGTTCGCGTGCGTATCGACAAGCACTAAGGTCGGTATCAACCACAGCTATGGTATGCCCTAAGTCTACTAATTCCTGGGCTAAGTTCAGTCCTACTAATCCTGCACCGCCAATCAATACGTACATAGCTAGTCTCTTGATGGGAAATTGCTGTTGCCGTCGGTGTATTTTTAGAGCAATACACACTTCACATTGTAGGGACGTACTCACTGCCTACAACGAGAACTTCTGCTTATAAATTCTGTTTCTGTAGTTTGCCCCCAAAAGCTACAGCAGGGTTTTGTACTGAGTGCTACGATCGCAGCAAGACCGAATCGCATAGGATGCAAGAAAAAATGCGATCGCCAATCAAGCCGTGACCAAAAAACTCAACCAATGCCATGCCGAGGCGTCAGTCTTGGATGGACACACCTCCCCCTCAAGCATGGCTTTACAGGGCATTCTAGAGAACGTTAAGCAACATCTCCTCAGCGAGTCGGATGCGGTCAAAATTGCGGCGATGAAGCAAGCGCTTCAATACGGTCAGTCCGGTCAGAACTTGGTGTTTCAGATTGTGAAGACGGCAACGGGCCCTGTGCAGTGGGCGGCCTACGATTTGCTATGGGAAAGGTCTAATCAGAGAGTCAGACACAAGCTTCAACGCTATTGGCCGTTGCGCTCAGAGGTTGGGATAGACTACACGACACTGCGTCACCTTCTGGGCAACGGGCAGTGGGAACAAGCCGACCGAGCAACGAAGGAGGTCATGCTGAAAGTAACAGGTCGCCAGCCAGAAGGATTAATCGATCGAGAATCCATGCAAAACTTTCCCAGCCAAGACCTTCAAACGATCGATCGCCTTTGGATACAATACTCCGATGGTCGCTTTGGCTTTAGCGTACAGAAGCGGATTTGGGAAAGTGTTGTCGGCACGCCCCAGGCAAACACAAACTCTTCTGAGAATTCTCTACTCAGTACTCACTTACCAGAACATGTAAATGAATTTGCCGAGCGAGTTGGATGGCGCGTCCAGGGAGACTGGTTGTCCTTTCGCGACCTCACCTTCGATGTCTCAGCACCCGAAGGACACCTGCCTTCATCCAGTTTTGCCACCCCCTGTTCCGGGCAAGAGAACGAACAAGAGGTTTGGCAAAAGTGGTGTTCGGCGTTCTGTTTTAGGGGAACGAAGTGCGGTGTTTTATTTCTAGGGTGGTGGTCTCTCCTCGATCGTCCAGACTTGTAGGAATTCGTTATTTGTTATTAGTTATTGGTTGTTTGAGAGGTTGAACAGCTAACAGAATAAAACCCTAAGTTTTTCACTAACAACCAACAACAAATCACAAACAACCAATAACAAACCACATTTTGCTATCATGAAGGACTACGTGTTGGTACCTGCTTCACAGCCATGACAGCTTCTCAAGTTGCTTCTCTTCCTTTAAGTGCGATCGCCAAATCTACCCGTCAAGCCGCGCGTCAGTTAGCGGTGCAACCAACGGAAGCGAAGAACCAAGCGATAGAAGCGATCGCTAAAGCCTTAGAAGCCGCTACTCCTGAAATCTTGGCGGCCAATGCAGCAGATTGTGAAGCCGCTCTAACCGATAGAATTGCCAAGCCTCTGTATGACCGACTGAAGTTGGACGAGACGAAGCTCAAGGCAGCGATTCAAGGCGTGCGCGATGTGGCGAAGCTGACCGATCCTGTAGGCAAGGTGGAAGTTCATCGAGAACTCGATGAAGGCTTAATCCTCAAGCGCATTAGCTGTCCGGTGGGAGTTTTGGGAATCATCTTTGAAGCACGTCCCGATGCCTTGATTCAAATTACAACGCTGGCAATCAAATCAGGAAATGGTGTCATCCTCAAAGGTGGCAGAGAAGCCATTCGTTCCTGTGAAACGCTCACGAGAGTGATTCATCAGGCCTTGTCAGAAACGGCAATTGACCCAGCTACTGTTCAGTTGCTAACCACTAGAGAGGAAACGATCGCGCTGTTGCAGCTCGATGAATACATCGATTTAATTATTCCTAGGGGTTCTAATTCCTTTGTCCGATTCGTACAGGAAAACACCCGAATTCCAGTACTCGGTCATGCCGATGGTATCTGTCATGTTTACGTCGATCGCGCTGCCGATCTTCAGAAGGCAATTGACATTACTGTTGATGCAAAAACGCAATATCCAGCCGTTTGTAATGCAATTGAAACGCTGCTCGTGCATTCTGCGATCGCGCCTGCCTTCCTCCCCCTAGCTGCCGCTGCGTTGCAAAAACGTCAGGTAGAACTGCGAGGAGATGAGGCAACTCGTCAAATTTTACCGGATATCTTAGCGGCAACCGAGGAGGATTGGTCTACCGAGTACAGCGATTTAGTGCTTTCGATTAAAGTAGTAGACTCGCTGGAAGACGCGATCGACCACATTAATACCTATGGTTCGCGGCATACCGATGCTATTGTCACCGAAGACGAAGCGATCGCTGATACCTTCCTCGCACAAGTGGATTCTGCCAACGTCGTCCTCAACTGTTCTACCCGCTTCGCCGATGGCTTCCGCTATGGTTTAGGGGCAGAGGTGGGAATCAGCACCCAAAAGATGCCACCGCGTGGTCCCGTGGGATTAGAAGGATTGGTCACTTATAAGTACCGGATTGTCGGTAACGGTCACATTGTCGCCAGTTACGTAGGCGAACAGGCTAAGCCCTTTACTCATCGGGATTTGTCTCCAAACAGTGACCAGTGAGCAGTGACCAGTGAGCAGTGACCAGTGACTAGTCAACACTTCGGGTAGAAATCCCCTGCTTCCACAAGCGTTATGTTTTAGGCGGGGTAACTGAGTAGTGTAAATCCTCGCGCTGTTACCTTGGTCACTGTTCACTGCTGAGTGGGTTCAATCCCCTGTCCTAGACCGCGTGGTCACTGCTCACTGTTCACTGCTCACTGGTTAAGCCGTAACTAGTGTTCCAGTGGTTTTTGTTCCTCTACCAGTGGATATCTGGCATTGCTCCGCGTTTCTATATATAGTAGTAGCTAAAGCCTACCACCACATATCTGGAGTTAAAGTCCAGGTTTCAATAGTGATTTTACCCAGCGTGAAGTAAGAGGTTTTGACACGCCTAGAGGATGTCGTCTATGTTAGCCAAACGCCCAAATCTAAGTGAAGCTGAGGCAGCAGAGTTGCTCGACCTCCGAAATACAACCTCAACAGACTCCGTGCCTGAAGCCCAACAGGCAGTCGTCGTTGAACTAGATACAAGAGCGGTCAATAATGTCATTCCTGTTGATTTCGCTCCTGTCGCAAAGCCTCCTGCCAAAGCTCCTTGGCCGGATTATGAGGAGTTTTTTCCAACCGATTCGGTAGAAGCCACCGAACCAATGACTCAGCTAACTCCAGAATTAGTGAACCGTCGGTGCTACTGGCGCTGTTACTGGCCCAAAACCACAGTGTTCCGGATTAGAGAAATTGACCTGGAGAATAGCACTATCTACCTGAACCTCGTGTATCGGTGGGTTAGTGTTGATGACATCCAACTCATCAAAGCACGGACGCCTCAACGTCCCCCGAAAGATATTGAACTGACGTGCTGTGACATGCCATTTTGAGTTACTCCCTTCCCGCCCTAAGATTAAGTAGGTCTTTTGAAGTCGGAGAGCTGAAATAATGCGGTGTGCAATTATTAGTCGTGCGGGGCAAGTCCTGGCCCATGGTCGCCTGATTCTTCACAAGAGTGAGGATGGCGAATTGCGATTGGATTTGCAAACCGATGGCGGGAGGCTATTTCAGGGGGGAATTGTTGACCCGGATGGGGATATGACATCAGCAAGTGAAGGATTATTTCGCCAGTTCTTTGAAGCTTGGGGTATGAGCGATTTAACCTTAACTGTAACGTCAAAAGGGAAATTGAAGACTAGTTCTTGAGCATAACGATATTCCTATCAGAGATAATTTCATCTTTAGGAGGAGTAGCAATGTCTTCCATTGAGGACAACAAAACAATTGCCCGACGGTGGCTCGAACTCATCAGCGAGCATCGGGTCGAGGAGATCTGCGAGATGACAGCCCCAACTTGGAAGATGCACGGGGGGCCGCCTGAGCTGATTCCTGGACCAGACGGGGTTCGAGAACTCTTTCGACAAATCGGTCCTATCGATCAAACATGGACGATTGAAGACATCATTGCTGAGGGTGACAAAGTTGTTGTGCGCGCGACCAACACCTGCGTCCAAGAAAGTTTCTTAGGGATACCCGGTCGCGGTCGGCAGCAAACGTTCACCGCTACGTTTATTCATTGGATTGCTGACGGGAAGATAGTTGAAACTTGGCGAAACGCTGACGATTTGGGGCGAGTGCTTCAGCTTGGGGCACGAATTGAGCCAGGAACATCCGAGCAGTAGCAGTCAGTTCATTGTACTCAAAGGAGTAGTGCGAAGCGATCGCGCGGAGTGCCAGATGCGATCGCATTTAGCTTGCTAATATCACAGACTCTACTCCAGTGAAGATAATCCACACCATGATAGTACTCCTACAACTGCGTCAATAGTAGGACTGTCAGTACATCAGAGTTATCCCTGTGACAGAGGAGCTAGAGCGATTCGATCGCTAATAATTTTGGTGATTAGGGAAAGTCTAGCTTGGGTGCGATCGCATCTCGTTCACTTGCAACAGGTTCGAGTAATAGGGAGGCTCTAAATTATGCGGTGGGAATTTGGTCGTAGAAGCACCAATGTTGAGGACAGGCGCGGCAGTGGAGTTTCGGGTCCAGTGATTGGGGGGGGTATTGGGGCAATAGTTTTATCCGTGATTGTTGCCCTGTTGGGCGGCGATCCCAGTGTCATTTGGGATCAAGGAAATGCGCCAAGCGATCGCCCTCAAACGGAGTCTCCTCAAACCCAACGCCCTCCGGAAGAAAATCGTATGGCTGATTTCGTTTCCGTGGTGCTGGCGGATACGGAAGATACGTGGGGCAGTTTGTTTCGGCAAATGGGAGAAACCTATGTAGACCCTAAGTTAGTTCTCTATTCAGGTGCAGTCAAGTCTGCTTGTGGCTATGCGCGATCGGCTGTTGGTCCGTTCTATTGCCCCGGCGATCGCAAGCTCTATATTGACTTAAGCTTTTTTAAAGATCTGAAAAATCGGTACCAAGCACCAGGAGACTTTGCCGAGGCTTATGTAATTGCTCACGAGGTTGGACATCACGTACAAAATCTCATGGGCATTTCTGATAAAGTGCAGGCATTGCAGCGTCGAAGCGATCGCGCAGAAGCTAATCAGCTTTCAGTCCGGTTAGAGTTACAGGCAGACTGTTTTGCTGGGATCTGGGCAAACCATGCCGAGCGATCGCGACACATACTGGAACAAGGCGATATTGAGGAGGCGCTCAATGCTGCAAGTCAGATTGGGGACGATCGTTTGCAAAGTGAGGCAAAAGGGTACGTTGTCCCCGAAACCTTTACCCACGGTAGTTCAGCCCAACGGGTTCGCTGGTTCAAGCGAGGCATTCAGTCAGGCGATCCTGCTCAATGCAATACATTTTCGACAGCAAATCCTTAAACCTACTCTACTCGCTTTGTCACCTGCCAAATTTTCACTGTTCCATCATCCTCACCACTGACTTGTCTGCCCGTCCGTGAGGAAACTTCATCCAAACTACAACTTGCTAACTGGCAAACGTTTTATCCCTCTTCTGTATCTTTACCGTTAGTCTCATTTTCAATCAATTCAAAAAATTGTGAAATCTGTTTAGGCGAGCGAATGTGATAAACATGTTTGGTGCTTCGAGCTTGCTCGATATACTCGCGATATTTTGGTGTCAAATATTTATGACATAACCAAAGTACGCGATAGCTAGAAAGCGAACTCCTCAATATTGGACTCTTTGCAGGCCAGCCCTCTGGTGGCTTAAAATTACCTACGAGCAGTCGTTTCGTCACCCACCAGAAATGAACATATAGCGGCAGATCGATAAAAACTAGACTATCCGCCTCATTCAGTCGCAGCCAGACGGTTTCCATGCAACCAAACCCATCAATAATCCATCGGTCAGTAGCCAAAATTTTCTCATGGACGCGCTGATAGTCTTCCTGTGAAATCGGCTTGTCCCCTGATTGACATTGAATCTTGTCCAAGACGTGAAGTGGCAAACCAGTAATGTCCGATAATCTCTTGCTTAGAGTTGATTTACCGCCTCCAGCATTGCCAAACACCGCTACTTTTTTCATCGCCACTCTCCTGCTAGTGCGTGCCATCAAGTCACTTCCCAACTACTGGCGACTACTACCCGGTAAAGGAGAGGGGGTAGGTTCCCCACTCGGTGATAAGCTGGGATACTCGCCATTGAGGTACTTATCCAGGCTGATGTAGAGCCGAGAACCTGTCTCATTAATGGGTGCGGCAGAAGCAACGCGGATACGGAATATCCTTTGCAAACTTGCTCTAGGAGTCGTTTCATCAGACTTGAGCGTAAATAGCGCTTCATCACCGCAAGGCCCATTCTCTTCCTGGGCAACGCAGGCTACTACTTGACCATTCCTGCGATCGGTGGTGATGTATTTGAGTTTACCCATGTTGTAGTAAGTTTGGAATGTGTGAGAGACTTCTTCACAACGCTTTTGAGGAGTATCGCCCAACTCGCCAAAATTGGAGGAATTCCAGAGAATCATCAGGACTTCTCCCCGTGGCGTGCGGGCAATTGTGGCTGGTATACCGTTACTCGTGCCGCAGAAAAAGGTGGTGCTTTCCGCAAAGCTAGGCTGAGTGAGGATAGTAACACTCAAGAGAGTGAATATGCTCGATGAAAGCTTCGCGATCGTCAAACCGATGTGAGGCTCAGATAGCGTTTTGATATTCATCTGTAGCACCTGTGATGAATTGAGGAAGAGTACTGACTCGGTTAGGTTTCTAGTTTAAGACCAGTGCGAGATTTTCCCAGAAAAACCCCTCAATTCGTTAAATTGGTCAACGTTGTAGAATCAGGTAGCTACTAAAGCTCGATTGAGTCCCTCGATCTCCAGCTTTCGGTAAAAGGAGACGCCAGGTTTTCCCTTCTTGCTGTCGCTGTAGGTAAATATCGAAGGAGTTTTTTCGGCGAGTCACCTGCTGCGTTGAGAACTTGAATCGGATGTCGTAGGTACCCAACACACGGTAAGTCGGCAAATCTTCGACAAATAGAGGCTCGACTTGCTTGAGTGCTACTTGAGTAATTTCAAATTTTGGAGGTAAGGATTGCAACTGTTGAGTTAGTTGCTGTTGAGTTTGACTAATTTGCAACGCGATCGCTTTTTGCACTAACTGCTGACTCGGCGCAAATCCCAGAGTCGGAGTGTTGGTTGTGCAAGCGGTTAGCGCGATCGCAAAAATCGCGACTAAAACAACGCTGACGATCGACTTTGTTGCTACCTGCATGCGACGCTCAAAGATAGGATAAGCAATAACTTCTCCATTTTCCCCACCAACGATGTCAAAAAAAACACTTGACCTTGACGATCGACTCTACGATTACCTCTTATCCGTATCTCTGCGGGAACCGGATATTCTCCAACAGTTACGGGAAGAAACCGCGCATTATCCTGAGGCAAGAATGCAGATTGCCCCAGAACAAGGTCAGTTCATGGCGCTACTGGTTCAGCTTCTAGGTGCCAAAAAAACATTAGAGGTCGGTGTATTTACGGGCTATAGTTCCCTTTGTGTTGCTCTGGCGCTTCCGCCGAATGGCAAACTCATCGCTTGTGACGTGAGTGAGGAGTATACTGCGATCGCTCGTCGCTATTGGGAAGCAGCTGGGGTAACTGACAAAATCGAGCTGCGACTAGCCCCAGCCCTGGATACACTGGATGAGTTATTGGCAACTGACCACGCCGAAACGTTTGATTTTGCGTTCATTGATGCGGATAAGAGAAATTATGAGGGGTATTATGAGCGATCGCTTCAGTTAGTTCGCTCCGGTGGTCTAATTGCCATTGATAACGTTCTTTGGTCAGGACGAGTGGCTGACCCTCAGGAACAGGAGGCACGGACAAACATTATTCGAGCCTTTAATGAGAAGTTATATCAGGACGAACGAGTGACGCTGAGCCTTGTTCCCATTGCTGACGGATTAACCCTCGCCCTGAAGCGATGATTAGACTGAGTTGTCAGTGGTTAGTTACAACGGACAACTAACCACTGACAAACTGCTCACTGGTCACTGTTTTAAGTGGGGCGAGTCGCTCAAACCTTGACTTCGTCAGCGAAACTTGCCCACCGGACGAAGTAAAATGGACCAGCAACAGACCCCCAAACATGCTCGTCGGTTTCTGGGTCGCGTCCGCGATCGAGACTGATAAATTTGTCTTGGTCGATTTCAAAAGAGCTATCGAGATACGTCTCTTTGCCTTTACGCACGACCATGCAAGCCTTGCCGGGTTCTACATGACCTTTAAAACTGTGTCCCGTCCATTCAACGATCATGTTGCAGCCAGGAAGTTTTTCTAGCTGGTCAAGTTGTAAGGTTTGCAGCCGTTCTGGATTGCGGGAAGCACCGAAGAATTTATTCTCGTCCTTAACAGTGTAGTTTTCAATTTCGATGCGATCGCCTGACTGGGTTAACTTCAACACCCGCACTCGGTAGGGGTTATTCAGCATATAGTCATAAGCTTGTTCGACAAAGAAACTGACTCCATCTAGCAATGATAGAGGTAGAGGACGCATGCAAACGCGGATGTGAGCGTACATGGGAGGATTTTCAAACGCCTGCTCTTGATTGCTAAAATCCGCTGCCATCCATTGAGCTAAGGTTTTGATATCAGTAGAATGAGTCATTTTCTCTTGTGTCAACTCTAACTGCTTCTAATCGGTCTAGAGATTGTTCTTTAATTGTCCAACCTTATTTAGGAGCTTTGTCACGGCTCACTGGTTACTGCTCGCCTCTATTCACAGATTGGCGCTCGATCGGGCAGATTTGGCAGAAAAAGGTAAAAAATGCGTGCGAGAGAGAGGTTGAGACGAAATTGGCATCGTCTCCTTTCGCTAGACTTGATATGATATGTTAAGGAATTTCCCCAAACGAAACATCAAGAACAGCGAACTTATCCCAATCGGGTGCATCAAAATGCCACCATTCCGTCGCCAGCGGTATGAAACCATACTTTTTCATCGCGTCCTCAAGGAGCTGGCGATTTTTTTTCGCCTGTGTGCTAGCACCGCTGTAACTCCTTGAGGCGCGTTCTGTAAAATCATCGAATCCAGAGGGCATCTCTAGTTCTTTACCCTTACTGTCAACCAAGGTGAGGTCTACGGCGGCACCGCGATTGTGCCGAGAACCTTGTGCTGGATTGGCTACGTAGCGAGAATCTGGCTTGATTTGCCACATCTGCTTTTGCACGGATAGGGGTCTATAGCAATCGTAAACTTTCAGCCCCAGTCCTTTTTTTTCTAACTCATCCTGAACTTGAGATAGCCGTTTCACCGCAGCCCCCCGAAGCACGCATCGCGCTACAGGGTAGAGCTGTTTTTTCAAAAAGTTATTGGTTGTGGCGTAACGGATATCGAGGGCAATTTTAGGATTAACCGTGCGAATATCAATCAGTCGAGCATCATAGGGCAGTGACGATTTAGTAGTGCCTTCGGAAGCAGTAGAGAAAGATTGTGATGGTACTGCTTCAGTAGTATTACCTACCTGAGCGAGTGTGGGTTGTGGAGTGGTTATCCCATCAATGGCGAACACCTCAGCCCTCTGAGATCCTATAGATAAAGAGAGGAGGGTGCTAAACAAGCAGGTTATTAGGCTTAGTGCGATTCGTTTTGCTTTCATTGAGAATTTCCCGATCGGTCGGTGCGAGGAAATAAACTAAACTTTGTAGTTGCTAAACATTATTTGTCATTATTTGTCGCATACCTTAAGTTTTTCGCGTGCTTCAGGATGGCTAACTAGGTAATCACTGAGCCAATCACAACCGCGATCGAGCAGTTCCTGTAACCCTTCAGTGCGCCACTCTTTAGGAAAACTGTATGATGAATACCCACTCAAGCCGCCGTTGTCATCCAGACGAACATTGTCTATCAGACTCCCCTGATTCCTATATTGGTTGTATTGGTTGATATGCTGTTCTTTTTGGTTCCACTCTATCCAAGTACCGTCAACTGATGCCGTC
>DATNPC010000412.1:0-18329 GCA_036703375.1 Allocoleopsis sp. | reverse complement strand
TTCCTATTTTTGCTCTAGAGATTGTGTCGCTGACGCCAGGAGGAGAATATGACAAAAAAATGGAAGTTTACGCCAAGCTTGGAGTTTTATATTATGTGGTTTATAACCCCGAATATTGGCAGCGGGATAGACATCAGCCGTTTGAGGTTTATCGCTTAGTTGATGGGGAGTATAAACTGCAAATTGGCGAACCTTATTGGATAAGTGAAATTAATTTAGGAATTGGACGTGCGCCTTACCGGGATGGAGAAGTAGAGATTGAAGTGTTGTACTGGTACGACCAACAAGGAAATCGATATCTGACGGCAGAGGAACGAGCAGAACAAGAGCAACAACGCGCTCAAAGCGTAGAGCAGGCCCAACGAGATTCAATCCCCCGTTTATTAGCAATGGGGTTGAGTATGGAACAGGTGGCAGAGGCGCTTAGCTTGACAGTAGAGGAAGTTAAGCAGAGTGCTCAACAGTGAGATTGCTACAGCTGATGGAGTAATTACCAGTAGGTTACTCGCTACTGCTCATTACATGAGTAAATCGTTATCCCACTGCATCCTCAGTAAACTACTGCTCGATCTCATTTTCTTCGATCGTTTCCTTACTTTCCCGATCTGTATCTCGATTTGTCTAAAGTATTTCCAGGAATTGGAACTTAATATCGGAGCGATTTTATAGCCTTTATTGGGTAAAAAATACGTTAAAATTTCTCTTTGTATACGTGATGCGATCGCTTGTATCAGACTGCATTGATGTTAAGAGAGCGATTCCCTACGGGATAGCTGACGCTCGTTCCTCGCTACCGCTACGCTAACGCTTCACGCATAGTGGGAATTAAGCAGAAGTGGAAGCACGCCTACACATGTTGCTGAAATTACCTTGCCGCCAACTCAGCAAACCGCTTCAAAACCTTGAGGACAGGGTATAGCTCATTCTCCGATCGATACAGGGAAAATTCAGAGGAAAATCCATACTGGGATGGTTCACTCTGTACCAGTTTGATGAAGATAAAATGACTGCCGTTCGTGACGAGTCCGAAGGTGGGTTGCTCGTCATTGGGATTTGCCATCATGTAAAACAAGGCTTGCGCTGTGGCATCTTTGAGGGAAAATCCGGCTTGCTTTGACTCAATGACGGCTACCCAAGTTTGTTGCTGCAACAGCAAAATATCAATTCTTCCCCAAACGGTTCTCTCTCCATCTTGCAAGGTTACATCTACCCGTTTTTCCAGTACGGGACGAAGTGGGGGGCGGTAAAATCCTGCTAGGGATAGTAGGGGGGAAAGTACCACCATTTTCACTAAGTCCTCTAACATGGGGTATTTGTTGAGATAGAGGAATTCTGTCTTGACGCGATCGAGCGCTTGCATCTCGGACTCGCTCAACTCTGGCAAATTATCCTGCCATTCACGAAAGAAGGTGGGGTTGTCTAGTACTTGCCGGAGATTGAATCGATCTTCAACCTGTGAAAGTGTCAGCTCATTTGCCTGGATTAGCTGAGTCATTGTTGCTGTAGAGAGGATGCGCTGCTGTACTCCAAGTATAGGAGGCTGGCATCTCTCAGATTTAATTAATGTGAAACAGCGATCGCTACAACCCCCCTCCGCATCCGGTCAAGCCTTCCGACATTATTCGCCTTAAAATAGAATATTCGAGCATTTCACCGATCGCGATCGCAACGGGTGACGTGTCGCTATCCTTAGATTCGAGATAACTGTCTTAGCTAATGAGCGCTAGAACACTATTTGATAAAGTTTGGGACTTGCATACCGTCGGCATTTTGCCGTCGGGTCAAACTCAACTATTTATTGGTTTACACTTAATCCACGAAGTTACCAGCCCTCAAGCCTTTGCCATGCTGCGGGAACGGGGACTGAAGGTGCTGTATCCCGATCGCACTGTCGCAACTGTCGATCATATCGTTCCCACCGATAACCAAGCGCGTCCTTTTGTCGATGTCCTGGCAGAAGAGATGATGCAATCGTTAGAGAAAAGCTGCAAAGACCACAACATTCGCTTTTATAATATCGGGTCTGGCAGTCAAGGCATCGTTCACGTCATTGCACCGGAACTGGGTTTAACCCAACCGGGAATGACGATCGCTTGTGGCGACTCTCATACTTCAACTCATGGGGCATTTGGTGCGATCGCATTTGGCATCGGCACCTCCCAAGTCCGCGATGTCTTAGCCTCCCAAACCCTCGCCCTGGCTAAACTCAAAGTTCGCAAAGTTGAAGTCAATGGCACATTGCCTCCCGGCGTTTATGCCAAAGATGTCATCCTCCATATCATCCGTACCCTGGGCGTGAAAGGCGGCGTGGGCTATGCCTACGAATTTGCTGGCACCACGTTCGAGCAAATGAGCATGGAAGAACGGATGACGGTTTGTAATATGGCAATCGAAGGAGGCGCTCGTTGCGGCTATGTTAATCCGGATGAAGTGACGTTTGCATACCTCAAAGGTAGAGAGTTTGCTCCCAAAGCGGCAGACTGGGATAAAGCCGTGGACTGGTGGACGAGCATTCGCAGCGATGAGGATGCTGTTTATGATGATGTCGTCACCTTCGATGCGGCCGAAATTGCGCCAACGGTAACGTGGGGAATTACTCCCGGACAAGGCATTGCTGTGAATGAAGTTGTGCCAACACCGGATATGATGCCGGATAGTGAAAAAGCGATCGCTCAAGAAGCGTACAGCTACATGCAACTGTCTCCAGGCAAGCCATTACAAGGCACAAAAATCGATGTGTGCTTCATCGGTAGCTGCACCAACGGACGTATCAGCGACTTGCGAGAAGCGGCAAAATTTGCCAAAGGCAAGCATGTGGCAGAAGGCGTTAAAGCCTTTGTCGTCCCTGGTTCGGAACGAGTGAAACAGGAAGCGGAAGCCGAAGGACTCGACAAAATCTTTGTCGAAGCCGGGTTTGAGTGGCGCGAACCGGGATGCTCGATGTGTCTAGCGATGAACCCCGATAAACTTCAGGGTAGCCAGATTAGTGCCTCGTCCTCTAACCGCAATTTTAAAGGCCGACAGGGTTCATCAACCGGACGCACGCTGCTGATGAGTCCAGCCATGGTAGTGGCGGCAGCAGTTAAGGGAGAAGTCGCCGACGTGCGAGAGTTGCTCTAAGAATTGCGGAATCGCTTGGCATGAGGTTGTAGTCCTTCGTAGTACTAACGTAGTCCTATCGATGTACTGCAACGGAAGGAACTTATGAATCTCAAAGCCATAGCGCTGACTGCAATTCTCGGTTTATCTGCACCTGCGATCGCAGATGTAGCCATCAACGCCCCCGCTCTTGCTCAGGCTAGCTCTCCAATGGGGATGTTCCAAGATAGTGAATGGGCCGTCACTATTGGTTACTCCAACAATGCCTTCAATTACTATGCGAGGAACTTGAGAACGGGGAGTAGCCTGAGTTTGAGGGGTGCTAAAGTGGGGGGCGATAGCCAACGTCGCGTCTACACCTGGACGAATGGCGATCATCGGTACCAAGTGGCATGGCAACCCAACGATCCGAATTTTATTCGCCTCCAAGTGATCGATCCCAAAGGAAAACTCGTCTTGAATCGTCTCCTAGCCCGCAGTGGCGACTGATCGGCTATAGCGAGTAGAGCAGCGTCACCAGGGTGTAGCGATCGCGATCGACGGGTGAGATACAGCGTCAAACAGCAAGTCTGGCACGACATTACAGTTATCAGTGGTCGTCAATCAACAACTAAGGTTCAATCGATGAGTCAAATCAAAACAGTTTCGGGACGCGGTATTCCTCTCATTGGTAATGATATCGATACCGATCGCATTATCCCTGCTCGCTTTTTGCGCTGTGTTACGTTCGACGGTTTGGGAGAACAAGCATTTGCCGACGATCGGGCACAATCTAAAGGAGAACATCCCTTCGACCAACCGCAGTATCAAGGAGCTAATGTTTTAGTCGTGAACGGCAACTTTGGCTGCGGTTCTTCGCGAGAACACGCTCCACAAGCACTATCTAAATGGGGCATTCAAGCGATTGTGGGAGAGAGTTTTGCGGAAATCTTCTTTGGTAATTGTGTTGCGATCGGGATTCCCTGTGTAACGGCTTCAGCCGAGACAGTGCAGCAGTTACAGGCAATACTCAAAGAGAATCCTCAAGTTCCGACCACGGTGGATTTAGAAGCCATGCAAATCCATTGTGGAGATTTTCAAGCTTCTATCTCTCTCGGTGAAGGGCCACGGCAAATGCTGACTACAGGCACCTGGGATACTTGCGGACAACTCATCGCTCAAGCTGACTCAATTGGGGCAACAGCTGCCAAGTTGCCCTATATTTCTTGGGGTAGCCGCGTTGCCTGAGCGCTAGTTCCATAATCCAGAAGCATTAATTTTTTGTAGGGGCAGTGTCGCCGTACTTGCCCCAAACTCCAGTAGGGTCAACTGAGAACCGCTATATTAACTGAAGAGAGCAGATCGAGTTTGAGGACCAACCTTACCGTCTGCTAAAAGACCATTATTAATTTGGAACCGTCGAACTGCACCGTAGGTTTCATGTCCATACTTCCCGTCAATTAGCAGATCGTAGCCTTGGCGATCCAAAGCCCTTTGAACAGTACTCACAACAGAACCCTTAGAGCCTAGCCCAATAACATATCGACTTCTGGCACTACGAATTCTACGAGCAACACGACTAGAACTACGACGAGCAGCTACTCTACCAGGAGAAGAGCTAATGTAAGCGGCAGATACATAACGACCTGTTGAAAGCTTAGCAAACCCATTTCTAAAACTAACAACAGGTGCGAGTGCTGTTCCGTTACGGACACAGGTATGGACACTAGAGTTTAGGCTAGGGCGATATCGGGCATTCAAGCAACTGCCATTTGTTCTCACATAGTACTGTGTCGCCGAAGCCGGAGTTGTTGCGTTCATACTGCTGAATAAGAAAACAACGCCTAATAAGCCGAGCCAAGCCGAACTCGGCAGTGTCCAGTTTCGTTCCCACTCTGGAAAATCGTACTCAATACCTGTTGCCTCTTCATAGGCGGCATAACAATGCGTGTAAGCAAGTCCTTCCATAAATGACTCCTTAAACTTGCTAGTTGTAACTAAGGTTGATTGGCAGGGACGTACTTCAAAATAGCGAAGCAATTGCGCGAATAATTTACTCTAAAACTAAAACTTTAGTTTTGGCAAACTTTAACAAAAAGAATACAAAGCCATGCGTTCGCTTGCTAATCCTTCGGAAATCAGGATAGTGGCACGATCGCTTTTTAATAGAACCACAAAAAGGGATAGCTTATAAGCAATTCAAAATTAAAGTTCTTAGTGAGAAAATGATAAAAGCTAAGATTCATCAGCTTTAGGACGATTTATAGAATGTGAGTTCTAGACGTAACAGCTTATCAAGAACCCTTAACTCCAATATTCTTACTTCTTCTTAAGAATTCTAAATTCAAGCGTTCTTAGTAATTAGGGCTTGTGATTGACACCACTAAGTTACCAGAATAAACGTCCTGCATAAGCGCCCTAGCTCTGGAGATAAGTACTACTGCGAAATCAGTTCTAGATTGACTGTATCTACTAGGGGGAAGGTATGCACAAAACACTAATGACCAATAACTAATGACAGATCGTGCTAAACCCGATTCCTGATTCAAAGGGCTATAAGCGCTTGCTATTCAGGAAAGTTTCCTTAAAGCCTATTTACTTTAGAGGTTACTGTTATGACACAACAATCAGATTTTGAACAAGAACCACTACCATCCAAATCAAAAACTTCAATGCCTACAGTTCTTCTCATTGTCGGAGGCTTAGGTTGTGGCTGTTTCGGTCTTCTGGTTCTTCTAGGAATTATTGCGGCGATTGCTTTGCCTTCATTTCTCAGCGCAGCCAATAAAGCCAAAGAAGCGGAAGCTAAGTATTATGTCGGGGCAATGACTAGAGCCCAGCAAGCCAACTTTCTAGAAAAAGGAAGCTTTAGTAATTCTATTGACAGCTTAAGTCTTGGAATAAGACCAGAAACACAGAATTATCGCTATCAAATTGTGCCTCAACCTGATAATAAGAGCGTGATGATGACAGCTCAAGCAAAAATTACAACGCTCAAGAGCTATACGGGAGCTGTGTTTGCGATTAAAAAAGGTAAGGAAGTGATAACGGTATCAGGCATTTGTGTAACCGATCGCCCTGCTACTACTCCCCCAGCCATGCCGACGCTCAGCAGCGATGGTTCAGGTTCAGTTGAGTGCTCGCCCGGTTCTCAGCCAGCCAATTCTGGGCAGACGAAGTAGAACAAACCTCGTCTGATAATACTTCTCACCAGCTTTTCTAGTATCAGCTCAATTATGATTAACGATCGCTAAGGCGCTAGCGAAGCGGTGCTGTAAGGATACCACGGGGTTGAGGGCTGACAGGAATTTGATGAGGAGCAGGATTGCGACAAGCGATCGCAGCAGCTTCAGCTGTAATGCCTGTAGCTTGTTGGGGATAAGTCCGAGGTTTGTACATTAACGAATCGATGCAGGTTCTGAGGGCATCGCTCACCTCAGGACTGGCGGAAGGTGAATTGCGACAAGCGATCGCAGCAGCTTCAGCCGTAATTCCTGTAGCTTGCTGAGGATAAGTCCGAGGCTTGTACATTAACGAATCGATGCAGGTTCTGAGGGCATCTACATTTTGTGCATGAGTTGAATTGGGAACAAGAAAACTAGTTGTCACCAAGACAGTTCCTATCGAGATTGGAGAGAGAATTTTTACGGCGGTTCTGAGGGTGAATTGCATAAGTTAAATGATTTTGTGCGCTTGGATTTAAAACACTGATGCTGCTTTTAAAGTACGGCGTGTTAAGTCCTTGGCACTTCACCCACTTGGTTCACCTGACTGGATCGTTAACAGTGAGCAGCGACCAAGGCTTCAGGCGGAAATTTTTACCCGATGTGCTAATTGCTCGTAACTGACAACTAGTCACTGCTCACTGACCACTGTGTGTGAAAGATCATGGTCACTGCTCACTGCTCACTGCTCACTGGCCACTGCTCACTGTTGAATAGTGCGTGGATATTTTCTAGGGTTGGGGAAAGGATGAGGGTGCCTTTCCCCTCCTTCTCCAGATATTTGGACGATACTGTAGAAGATTTAGTTATATATCACGCAGCTTATGCCTTATGCTCTCTCGTATTAAAGACCTAGCTGAACAACTATCACCTCGCCTGATTGAAATCCGACGGCATATCCACTCTCACCCCGAACTTAGTGGGCAAGAACACCAGACAGCGTCCTACGTTGCTGGTGTTCTTTCTTCTTGCGGTATTGTCGTGCAAGAAGCGATCGGTAAAACTGGCGTCATCGGCGAACTGGTTGGTCGAACTGATGACCGATTAGTGGCAGTCCGAACGGATATGGACGCTCTACCGATTCAGGAACGAACCTGTCTCGAATTTGCCTCGCGCAAGCCAGGAATCATGCATGCCTGCGGACACGATGTTCACACGACGGTGGGTTTAGGCACGGCGATGGTACTGTCTCAATTGGGCGAAGTTTTACCCGGCAATATCCGCTTTTTGTTCCAACCTGCGGAGGAAATTGCCCAAGGGGCTAGCTGGATGGTGCGAGATGGGGTGATGAATGATGTGAGTGCGATTTTTAGTCTTCATGTTTTTCCCTCGATTCCAGCTGGTTCAGTCGGTATCCGTTATGGGGCGTTAACAGCCGCAGCGGATGACTTGGAAATTTTTATTACGGGGGAGTCAGGCCATGGAGCCCGCCCGCATGAGGCGATTGATGCGATTTGGATTGCCTCGCAGGTAATTACCACGCTTCAGCAAGCGATTAGCCGAACCCAAAATCCGTTGCGACCGATGGTCTTGACAATTGGGCAGATTAGTGGAGGACGAGCACCAAATGTGATTGCTGACCAAGTGCGCTTAGCGGGAACGGTACGATCGCTCCATCCTGAAACTCATGCCGATCTCCCGGAGTGGATTGAGCAAATTGTAGCGAATGTTTGCAACATGTACGGCGCTCGCTACGAGATGAATTACCGACGGGGAGTTCCTTCGGTGCAAAACGACTTAGCCCTGACGCAGCTTTTAGAAGCATCAGCCAGAGAAGCGTGGGGAAGCGATCGCGTTCAAATCTTACCAGAACCGTCTCTCGGTGCCGAAGACTTTGCCGTGTATCTGGAACATGCTCCGGGTACGATGTTCCGCCTCGGTGTTGGGTTGCACAATCAACTCAACTATCCACTGCACCATCCTCTATTTGAAGTCGATGAATCTGCCATTGTGACTGGCGTCGTCACCCTTGCCTATACCATCTACCAATACTGGCAAACGTCAAGGTAAGACTTTCTACCTACTGACAGATTAACTCTGCCAGTGGGTTTGACTAAGCTAAAAGCGATCGCTCTTACTCCTATGACGCTGAAGTTATGGCATCCTCAACCCCACTCAACGGTTTGGAATTAGTCGATTGTGCAAAAGCAAACGCCAAGCAGGGAATTGAAACAGCAGCAGAGCTATGTGGCTACGGTAATGACCTTCACACCTTTAGTCAGCAACTGAAGCAGGCTTGCAACCAAATGGGAGTTAAAATCAACGAACTGAGTGACTTGATTACCGATCAAGATAATCTCATTCAAACAGAAGGAGAAATTGTTGCTCCAGAAACAGACACGGTCTTGTAGAAATAGCATAAAAAATACCCTCTCAATTACCTAAGAGAGGGTCATCAGCACTCAATGATGTTCTCAAGCTATCCTTTAAACGTCAAGAACTCGGAAACTTTATATCAATTGTTTGTGAACTCTATTCCGAAATAACCCTCCTTATCCTTATATGAAGTCCTGGTGATTACCCTGAATAAAAGTATGTTTGTAGTGAGCGCTTCAGCGCTTACTCTATAGAGGACTCGCATTCCTCACTACTCGCCTCCCCTCTACTGTGGTTCTCTTCGCGGACATGATATTAGTTACTTTAATTAGAGCTTTTCTTGAGCTGGCGGGGTGATGCGAAGCCGAGTCAGGTTTTCATCGATTTCCCTGAGTAATTGAAAGTCCTCGTCCGGTAGAGACTGATTGGAACTGCTGCTTACGCCATCACCCACAGATGATTTCTTTTCAAGAAAGGTAAAAGCCTGCCGAAATTGACGCGAGTCTGCATCGATCGGGGAGTCAAAATGGCAAGGAATGATTCGTTGGAAATTCCAGCTTGCCACCTTATTTGCCCAATCGATTGTTTCCTTGGGTGCTCGGTTGAGAATCAGGGTTTGCAGAATTGGTGCTACAAATAGGCGGCCTCCTCCTCGCAGTGCATCAAACGATCGCTTCCAGTTCCACTTCCACTTGAACGGGAACCATCCGAAATAGGCTTTTTTCGATCGCTCTGGGGCTTTGAGGGCATCGCGAATGGATTGCACCGTTTTCACCGTCTCCAGCGCGCTGGGTCGAAAGTAAAAAGCAAACAGTG
Organism: Allocoleopsis sp.; assembly: GCA_036703375.1. GTDB lineage: Bacteria > Cyanobacteriota > Cyanobacteriia > Cyanobacteriales > Coleofasciculaceae > DATNPC01. Next base: position 8,895 of record DATNPC010000412.1, on the reverse strand, counting down.
AGATGCGTTGCCATCCCTTACGACGATTTGCCGAATTGTCTTCGATCGCATCAAAGGCATCGTCCTTTGCGTGGAAAAGCAAGGGATAGGGATCGAGTTGAACAATCTCCGGTGGCTCTTCTGGTACGGAAACCACAGAATCAGTTACAAGTAAAGTACGCGATCGCTTGTCGAAGAATGCCACTTCCTCAAATCTCCCCGGCCCAAGTTCAATCGGCCCCAGTATCGCGTAGTCAAACTGGTTGGCAAAGGGAGTTTTACTACTGCCCGAGGGGAGGATATGAGTGCGTTTTGGGGGAAAGCCGAGCCAACTCAAGGGCAGGTTGAGGGGAAAACTCCATTGGTTGGGGGCAACAAACACTTGCGCGTTGGGAAATCGTCTGGCAAAGGGACCGACGAAGACTTTATGCTCTAGACCGGAAATCGTTGGCAAAATGATGTACTTGACATCCCCATGTTCCGCGACCAACTCGTTGAGGAGACGGATACACTCTTTTGTCGGTGCGACTGGTGCATAGATTAGCAGTCCGCCCTCTTCGAGCTTAACGACACTCATGCGAATCGGTACGGCAACGTAGAGAATGCCCTGTAACTGGTCAAACGTCCAGATTCTGTCTTTCACCACTTCTTGACGGAGTGTCCGCCGCTTGCCGTAGGGGTAGAGTGGCACGGCAGGCCAGAACGACCATGAAAAGTCTCCAGGATTAATCTGTTGCCCCTGCATTCCCTGCACGTTCATCGCCTTCTATCCCCAGTTTTGTCTAATTTCCGGAAGATGGACTGTAGCCAATGGTTAGCTGTGTCATTTGTCTATGCTCCACACACTAGTTTCTCACGACAGGGTGAGATGAGTGAGTTCTGCTGTAATCCAGTTCATAGTGCAGAGACAAAATAGGGGAATTTTGCGATCGCTCCTCATCGCAAGGCAGATTGACAGCGAGCTAAATCAAGTCCTGTCCTAACAAACGAATCCTAACAAGCGTGAAGTCAACTACTAGTTTTAGACTGGTTTTTCAAACGCTTATAGATCGAGACAAGATACGCCGCCGCGACTAGGCTACTCAGAATAAACAAGGATTGAGTTCCCACACGGCTGGTACCTAAGGCTACTAGCATACCTGCAACTGGGAGGCTTAATTGGTTTAACAGCACGATTAATCCTACAGTCTTGCCTAAGTGTCGATCTGGAATCCACTGGACTCGCTCAGTGCGGATATAGACATTAAACAAGCCAGAGGAACCGCACGCTAATGCGTAACCTAGGACAAATAGATAGAAATTATTGGCAACACCTATCAGCATACCTCCGCACAACACAGCAAGGTAGGCAGCAATACCCAGCCTAAACACACTAAAATGTTTAGTTAATTTGGGCACCAGCAAAAAGGAGACCACCGCTAACAGCCCCGCAGTAGTATTTAAAATACCAAAGTAACTGTCAGGCTTGTGGAAAGTACCATTGGTTAATGCAGCTCCAGTTGCCAGAGCTATGCCAATAATTAAGTTAACTAAAATGCTGAGTGCTACTAAGGTCAGCAGGTTGGGATAATCCAGCAGTACCTTACCCCCTTGTAAAATATCATGCCAAATCTGCTTGTTATTAGGCTTGTTAATCTGTACCTTTAAGGCTGAACCTAAAGACAAGACACCCAGAAAACTTAAGCTGAATACGCCTGCGGCAATCAGCAGAAAGTCCGGGGTATTGATATACACTGACAACATTGCCGCCAGCGCCGGACCAAAAATGCTAGAAGTTTGGTCAATTCCCTGGAGGATACTTTGTGCTTTAGGTAAATCTGATTTACTGACTAGTTTGGGAACCGTAGATTCCATCGCAATAAAGGATTGTGCATAAAAAAATGCACAGATACTCATCACTCCACTAACGATAAAGAAAATGTTGCCCGGAAACAGTCTCATCAAGAAGAACCCCAGCAAACAAATCGTCATCCGGACAGCGTCGGCGAGCAAATAAACTTTCTTGCCACCCAAGCGATCGCTAAAAGACCCTGCTATAGGGAGGGAAAGTACTCGGGGTGTCCATTCAATAAAGAAAGCCAAACCTACTAGAGAAATATTGTGGGTACTTTTGTAAATGATTAACGGAACCGCAAACAATAAAAACTGGTCGCCCAAAGCAGAACAAAAACGCGACGCAAGAAACTGAATAATTTTGAGTTTAGTCACAATTGGTTTGTCCGTTGTAATTACCAATTAACAAAGGGTGTTCGCAGAGGCTATAGTCATACGTGCTTGATAGAGACTAGGAGGAGTGCGGGAAGTGGAGGAAGTCAGGGTAGACACGTCTTCAGGTACCCTATCCACCCCACTCCCCTACTCATCTCCCCTGACTAGTGCGTAACCATACGCATTTACAGAAGGCAAGGTTGCGTAGCGTCATCCGCTTCTACAACTGAAACGGGACTGCCTAGTGGTTCAATCTGGACTTGAGCAAATAGCTCTTGTAAAAAATTCTGTAACGACTCGCTGCTGTTACCACCAACGATACCAGCCAGTGGGACTTCAATAGCTTGGTAAGTAATGTGCCTTGGCAACTTTTGCTCTGGAGATAGTTGTTGCCAGTGGATTACAAAAGGATGATTGCGGAAGCGGTCATGTCCAGAAATGCGGCAGTAATCTGCTTGATAATGGTGTCCGGGAAAAACGTACCAGCCAAATTTTTGCCCTATGCTATTAGCTGTTTGTGGTAACTGTAATTGCTCACCCAGCCATATTTTTAGCTCCACCGAAGGTAAATGGATACCCGTAGCTAGAGCAAATGTGTCAACTACATCAGCACCGCCAACTCGGTTGGCAACCTCTAAAAACACTAGACCGCTATTACTAGCAATTGCTTCCAAATGGAAGCTGCCTTGCTGGAGTTCTACCGCACTCAAAACTTGACTAGCCCATGCTCTGTCTTCGTTACTGATATCAATTTGAACCGACCCCAGAGGCTGACCGTTAGCATATCCTAAACAATCACCTACATATTGACTAGCGAGTACAACTTTAACTTCGCCATCCTGTACCAAACCATCGAAATGGACGATCTGTCCTTGTATAAATTCTTCAACTTCAAACTGGACAAAATCCGGGATTTCCCGATCGAGCAGTTCAATTCCGGTATTGCGCGCCTGTATTGCTGAAAGCAATGAGTTAATAGAAGAAAACACTTTCACGTTTTCGCTGGATGCGCCATCAATTGGTTTTACCACTACCGGATCGTGCCACTTGGGAAGTTGCTCTAGTTTCGATAGAGGTAAAAACTCTGGCACACGAATTCCTGCGGCTGCCACCATCGCTTTCATGATGACTTTGTTGCGGACTTTGTCTACTTGAGCGGGAGTAGGTCCTGTTATGCTAAAACGTTGTCGTATATGAGCAGCATCCAGGAGTTCATATTCGGATAGTGACAATATGCGATCGAACTCCAACTGCTGTTGTTCAATCAGCGCAATCACTTCGTCCATCGTTTTACCCAGACCTGGACGTTCTAATTTACGACAGTTGAGAGATTCAGGGATATTGGCTAGCGCTGCTGCGGTACCAACATAAGTAACTTCATGGCGGTCATGATCAATGCCGCGATGGTAATCAATTTTGTGGTACGGGATGCGGTGTAAAATCAATATTCTCATCAATCTTCCTTGAATTTATGCACAACACAAGTAGAAAATCACGAAGGTCTGATAGCCAGGAGAGCATCTATTGATGGTCAGCACAGAGTACGGGCATGGTATTACCCTGCCTCTGTGTACTCAGGACTTCCAACATAGGACTACGCACGATTTTCTGTTTCGCTCAATGCGTAAGTCCTACTTCCTTAAGCCGCTAAAACTACCTTGGTTTTTTCTTGATAGATATAGGGAGTAATCACCTGCTGCCAACAATCATTCATAGCAGTCTTCACGTCTAAGATATCTAGCTTGGTGTTCGGACTGTATACGCAAACCTGTGCCAGGAAATCACCATTTTCCTTGGGAATAGCTGTCACCCAATTGGTTGGCTTGGGCAGAAACGTAAAATCAAACCACTGAAGATCGCTATGAATTCCAGTCTTGTGGTAGATTTCCAAAGCTCTGTTAAACAGATATTCTGGTTCATCTTGTAGCGTTGGTGGCAAGTCTAGATAACCATCACGAGCAGCTCCAAGCATAAAAGTAGCTGCAATTCCTTGAGGCGCAGGTAATTGCTCTGGCAAAGGTTGACCTAATACTCGATCGACCCACAAATGATAGAAGTTCAAGCCATACACGCGTTCGGCAAGTGACCAAATTTTCATCCCAGCAGGGCGGCGGTTGGGTTCGACAACCGCCGCTTGGGTGGCATCGGCGTTAATCTTAATTTCGTTATGGAACGGTCCATGACACTGCCCTACCAGCACATTGGCTAGCAGACCAACTCGGGTCAGTAAGTGCCGTTGCTTCTGGCTCAGCCTAGCCGGTAAAACCTGACCAGTTTCTACAGGGTAGCGACCGCTAGCACTGCATTTTTCGGTAATGAAGGACAAGTGCCCTAGACCATCAAAGGAATACTCCTGGTGGAATGGAATTACCTGTTCGCAGATAATTCCATCTGATAAATAAGGCTCAACTTCTTGCAATGCTTGCTGCACATCACTGTTTGCATGCAAAAATACCACTCCCCGGTTATTGCCTTCACAGGATGGTTTTAGCACTATCCCTTTGGGGTAACGCCTCACAAAATCCAGTAACTCGTCTGCGTTATGGATTCTGGCATGGGCAGGTATGAACACGCCCTGAGGTTCCAATATTGATCTGGATTCAGCTTCAATTTGACGATAGCGAATTTTGGAAAAAGCCCCTGCTGCTAAAAAGGCGTTATCTACAGGTAAGTTCAACTGTTCTAATAACTCAGCTCCACTTTGAACCGCATTATCGGAGAACACCAAGCCTCCCCGTAACTGTTGGCGAAAGGGAGCTAGTGCCTTGAGACCAGCTGTAACAAAGTCTGCTCCACGAGGATCTAGCGCCAACACATGGTCAGCAATCTGATAATCATGTGGGGATACAGCGGCACGAATCAGAAGTGTTTTTACACCATAACGTTCATGGGCATACCGCCGCATAGAAGCCACATCATCAACGCGGCTAAGGTTGTAATCAACAATCAGTAGAAAAGAATCCGAACTTTGTGTCTTAGTCACCATATTGTCCTTGCCGTAATTTCATCCCAACAGTATTGAGCGATGATTGCCAATCGTGTTGCGTTACATCAAGTCCGGTGAATTGCTTCCTTTATAGCTCCTGGTTTTTGGTCAGTTGTCAGTAGTTTGTTGTCCGTTGTAACTGACTCCTGACCACAAGTAACCACTCTTCTACGAAGCAATCAAACAGACTTACTCTTACTCGTATTCCACTTCAATGACATGCCGAGATTCGGTGATTAATTTGGGAAGCAGTTCATTTTTTTTGTCCTCTGGAATGGCCCATAGAACCTGTCCTAGAAACACTTCTCTCGCAGTCTCTTCCACCTGTGTACCCGTCTTTAAAGACACCTGAACTAGATCCGGTTCCAGACAACAGTTCCCTTGTTTAATTGCTTGAATCCGACCGGGCTGAGCAAAATAAACTCGAAAATAACTGCCTATTGGAGTTGGTTGATAAGTTTCTGTTTCTGGGTCAAAGATTGACAGTTGGGCTTTTTGCTGGAGCTGTTCCTCAAGTTCCTGATACAGCAGATTATCCAGCCATAGTTGGGTCATGCTGACCCCCTGGGTCAGTATACTGACACTTGGTGAGATTAAGGCACCCCCCACTCGGGGATTGATTTCAATTACTTCCCAGTGGTCGTTGTGACACCGTGCCTCCAAATGATAGCAACCCCATTGCAACTGCAAGTGCTGGAAAATTTGAGCAATCCAAGCTCTGGCTTCCCGTATTTGCACCCCATCCAAGTGAATGGGAGGTGCAACACAGGCGTTTTCCAAAACCGCAGTACCAGATTCGTCCATCTCTACCTTTTCATGAATGGCAACGACGAACGGGTACCCGTCAATAGCGATAATCTCAAAGCTATACTCCTGTCCCGCAATGTAATCTTCTGCCATAAAACCGCGATTGGCAGAAAATATAGAACGGAAGGTTACGTCACCTGCTATTTCGCTTTGAATCTTTTCGATATCTTGCCAGCTTTTGTCTGCACTCAAGGGAAAAGTGCCGTAAGAGGCAATACCTGTAACAGGTTTGACAAAAGCAGCTTTGCCATCAGCTTGCAGTCGTGTCCATATGTGTTCGTCAAGCAACACACAATTCACCTGGCTAAGTCCTGCCTGACGTAACTGCTGCCGTAACTCATATTTATTCAGTAGCAGCTCGACCTGAGCAGGTTCCATATCAGCAACACCCAACATTTGATTGGCTTTTGCCATGAAGGCGCGATACCCTTCCCAAACGCTTAGGCAACACACTACGCGGTACCCCTGTGCTGCTAATTGTTGCAGTGTCTGCTCCACATCTTGCCAGGTTAGGGTATGGTTTTCGCTCACCGCAAACCACGTACTTTTTTCCTGCAACTCCCCAATCCGGTGGTGATTAGCTGGGAGGGGAAGAGAGGAGAGTACAAAACTCTCTAAGCTACGTGTAGCAGCATTATCAATCAGTTCTTCTATGAAGGAGTAGCCGCAATGGCTAAGCAATAAAACACCTGTTTGGTTCATAACTTTGCCAGGATGGTCATCATTAGTAATGGAACTCATGCAGCACACTCCTGAACTTCAGCTGAAGATTCAAGCTGCTCCATGGCACGCACGCGAGGCAGGACGTTTTTACAAAAGCTCTGCATTTCAGCAAGCGTTGGCCAACCTGACAATATAAATTCGCTAACACCGACAGATTTGTAACGCATGAGTTCGTTAGCGACTTCGTCGAAACTTCCTACCAGTGCCAATGCTGGTCCTCCACGGTAAGGCACTGCCCCACTCCATAGATTGGGTCCGAGCCACTCTGAATTGGTTTTTTGCGCTAATTCATAAGTTGACTTAACGGCAACCGAATCGGACTTGGCAACCACAGTTTGAATAAAGTCCTTCCACTTAAGATCCGGATTTTCTACAACCCGGAAAGCTGCTTCAATGGACTCCTCACGTGTTGGACGCGCGATGACCGACATCCGAAGTCCTGTAGGAATCCTGGGTGGATGGTCGATTTGAATGCTCGAACTGTGCCTTTCTGCAATTTTTTCAGGCGTATCGCCGTACCTTAACCAACACTGTGCATGCTGAGATGCTGTATGATTGGCGATCTTTGAATTACCGCTTAGATAAATCTTGGGCTGGCAGACTCCCGGACGAAGCGAAGTAAACTTGGTATTTAACTGAGCATCTTTGAGCTGATAATGCTTACCTGCATAATTCACTGGGCTTGTCGCATTCCAAAGGGCTGTACAAATGTCGAGATACTCGCTTGCTCGCTCGAACCGCTCATCATGGGCAAGGAAGTCCCCGTAATATGCTTGCTCGACTGGAGAAAATCCACAGATCATGTTGAGACTGATCCGACCATTTAAAAGATGCGAGAGCGTATTAAATTGTTGGACAAACAGTGTTGGCGACATCAGCCCCGATCGATAAGCCAGCATGAACCCTACTCGCTCAGTATGCGCTGATAGCCTTCCTAAAAGCGCTACAGGATCGGGCATGTGGAAACCAAACGGTGTTAATAAAGACTCGATCTGAAGTTTGTCAGCGCAACTGACAAACTCTAGAAGAGTCTCAAGGTCAATTCCACCGGAACGATCTGCCTGGGCTTCGTTTTTCTTTGCTGCTTCAATGGGTAATGCCCAATGAAATTCCAATTGATTACGCATAATGACAAGACTTTGAGTGAAGTGTATGGTTTTCGCTCACCCCAAACCATGTACTTTTTTCCTGCAACTCCCCAATCCGTTGCTAATTAGCTGGGAGGGGAAGAGAGGAGAGTACAAAACTCTCCAAGCTGTATGCAGCAACATTGCCAATCAGTGCCTCTATAAAGGAGTAATCGCAGTTGCTACGCAATCAAACACTGTATGGCTTCTACTTCCCTTAGGCTGCAACTTTTTGTTGCTGAGCAGATTCAACGATATCTGCATAAATTTCACGGAAGTACATCGCTAGGATTTCCTGCTGTTCTTCCATGTATCTCTTCAGATTGACAATGTCTTGCTCGTTCTTGATAACGTAACGGATAGCATTCCACACTTCGCCAGGATGGTCATCATTAGTATCGGTGTGGGAATGAGCAATTTGACCGCCAATTTGGCTCTCACCAATAGATTTTTTCATGGCGTCAATTTTTTGCGGCTCCATTTTGACATTGACGTATTCCACCAGATAGGAATAGGCCAAAACACCAAGAGACCCTTCGTGCTCCAACAGATAAGAGAAGAAACCTACTAGTAGCTTGGTAGATAAATAGGGTTCAGTATTCAGCACGTCTTCGCGGGATACACCTGATTTCTCCAAGTCCTGGATAAACAGCTCATCGTGCAGCATTTCTTCCATTTCATAGTTTGCCCAAATCTGGGCTGCTTCTGGGCTTTGCTTGGCGATTTCTGCTATAGCTTTGGATTCCACTACCCGCAACAGGCGAATACGCCAGACAGTTTCAATCAAGTGGCGTTGATAATACCGCTTATCGATCTGTTCGCTTTCAAAGTGGGTAGCATAAGGAACAGCCTGCTTCCATTTCTCAATTTGCCGATCGATGAAAGTATCGATCTCCTCACGCAGATTAGAAGATGCGATGGGATTTAAGAAAGGCTTGCTGCGATCTAATCCAGTATTTTGACAGCGGTTCATGCTTGCTCTCCTACTAATGTTGAATTATGGAAATTACTCAAAGTCCAAAAGATTGATCGTTCGTAAATGTTCCGCCAAAGACGTGTAAGCTT
>DATNPC010000411.1:0-7058 GCA_036703375.1 Allocoleopsis sp. | reverse complement strand
CTACCGGACAGTCTGCTTTGCTCAAAATCGCATCTACGGCATGACCAAAGAAAACCCGACCCGTGACCATGCGAACGTTGCTGCCGATAACGATGAGGTCAACTCCCTCAGTGCGAGAAAATTTGAGAATTTCCCGTTCTGGATGGGTTCCAGTCAGGATGCGGATATTGACTTTGGCACCCAGAAGGCGTCCGACTTCAGCTTGCTGCTCAACCATGTCACGAACGATGTCTTTGACTGGGTTGAGGGTCTGCTGTTCATATAGGATGTATTCCACCTGAGGCAAATTAATCACATTAACCAGCGTGACTAACGCCCCAGTTTGGGCAGCGATAGTACTCGCAACCTCAACAGCATTCTTGCTGTCTTGTGTCCCAACAGTCGGTACTAGAATATGTTCGAGCTTTTGTTGGGAAATAATGCATGACTCGCCTTTAGGCTGTGGTAAATGTGACTTCACAACCATCGTTGCACAAGGAGCTTCTTGTACGATGCGGTCAACTAGCAAATTAAACAGCGAACCATTAGATTGCTTTTGTTCTGTTGCCCCCAGTACGATCAAGTCATAGCCCTTACTCGCTTCGTTGAGAATCACTTCAGCTTTACTGCCTCCAGATTCCACCTTGGTCTGTAGGATGGTGCTAGCAGGTAGCTGCATCTCTTGGACTACAGCAGCAACGGCTTCCTCTGCATTGGTATCTCGATAAATCGTTGCTGTTTTCTCAGCTTTACGTCCTGGCTTTTTGTCACTGAGGGCAAAAAGAGCTGTAACTTCCAGATCGTTTTGATGAGCCATGTGGCTAACTAACTGGGCTGCTAGTTGCACGTTGGTTCCACCGCGAGTCGGCATCAGGACGCGGCGAATCTTTTTCACAAAGCTACGACTTGCCTGCTCTTCTTGCTCTAGACGAAGGGCTTCCTCATCAGACATCACCACTTTGGACAGCGTCCAACGTAACAGGGGGGGAGCCATCAACGAGGTGACAATCGCAACCATGACGATAATGGAGTACATCTGCTGGTTGAGGACTCCCAGCGATAAACCGATAGTGGCAACGATAATCTCCATCGCCCCCCGTGCGTTCATCCCCGAACCCATTGCCAGCGATTCCCAATGGCTTAAGCCCCCTACGCGCGAACCGATATAAGCTCCGATAAATTTGCCCAGGCAAGCCACGGCAAGCACAATTAGACCAATAATCAACGTTTCGGGAACTAGGACTTTAAGCAGGTTTACTTTCAATCCAGCAGCAGCAAAGAAAATTGGAGCTAAAAATCCTGCTGTAATGATTTCCAGAGTATGACCGGCTTCGCGGCTAAAGCGACGAGACTCCCCGGCCAATATTCCAAAAACAAAAGCCCCTAACGCCGCTTCCAGACCCAATTCGTGGGTAAATGCTGCTGCCAACAGTGAGAGGATCAGTACGGCTGATAAGTTGGCTGTTACTCCGCCGATATTCTCATCGACCCAGCGTAAAACGTAGTCTACGACAGTACGCCCAATCGTCAGGGCAAGACCCAAAAATATGACAGCGGCTCCTACCGAACGAACCACTGTAATCAGGTCGAATTTGCCACTACTGGCTAAACCAGAAACGACAGACAGTAAAATCCAGCCAATGGTGTCATCCGTCATGCCAGCGGCTAGGGTGACTTGACCAATGTCGCGACGGATGAGGTTGAGGTCCATGAGTACCTTGGCAATTACGGGAACTGCCGAGATGCTCATCGCCGTAGCAATAAATAAGCTAAACACCATTCGCTTAGTCGGATCGGCTAAAAAATTCTCTGGCAATAGCCAGCCGAGTCCGAATCCCGTTACAAAAGGCACGACAATCCCACCTAGCGAGATGAGTAAAGCCGTCTTCCCCTTGCGGAGAATCAGGTTGAGGTCTGTTTCCAGCCCGGTGACAATGAGCAAAAACAGCACCCCTAACCAGGAAACAACTGACAGCAGGTCAGACTGTGTTTGGCTTTTGGGGAATATTCCTGCTTGTACACCGGGCAAGATCAGGCCGAAGAGCGACGGCCCGAGCAGCACACCGGCGAGCAATTCACCGACAACGGGGGGTAGATTAATCCGACGCATTAACTCACCCAATCCTCGGGCAACTAGCAACAAAATGGCTAGTTCTAGGAGTATCAAGAGTAACTCGTGATGACCGAGAGGCTTGATGAGAGTGTTACCTGCGGCTTGCTGAGCAGCGATGACAGGTACGAGTATTTGGGTAAGTGGTAGCATATGCACGTCCAAACGGTTTGTTGCTGAAAATAGTTGAGAGCATGCCCGGTTAGCGATAGCTGTTTAGCGATCGCTTTAAATTAAGTTCCAGGTCATTCAATCTCCTTCTGATTTGGTTTCCGAAAACTTCGTAAATGCCACAATTGCCTTTAGGCATATACACTTTTCTCCCGCCACAATAGTAGCGAGAACTAATCAGTTGTCAGTAATTTCTACCCAGTTTCCATACTGAGAAGGGCAGAGACGTTCTGCAACTGCATACTAAACCTGTTATACCAACTTCAGTTAGAATACTCCCTGTTATAGGCTACCAGTCACCAGTCATCAGTCCACAGGAATAAGATTGACGAGTGGATCGGGACAAAAACAGAAGGCTATACCCAACACCATCGCCTGGACTGACAACATGTTAGTTGTTAGATGATTGATTCGTAGCTAACACCCTGTTGAAAGAGCTTTTAAGACATTTAGTTAACTAACCACTAAAGCCAGGATATCTACAATTTACTTTTGCAGCAACTTAACGTATCTAGTTGTTAAGAAAATCGTTGACCTCGCTAGTTACTCTAGCTGCTGTTGGGAAGCTTATGGTGAGCTGACAACGAAAAATGAAGTAGTTCAGGCTCTACTTGAAAGCTAGTGTTGTACTACGTATTTTGTTGCAATAATACTTCCGTTTAACCGTTCCACCCTTAACCTGTTCATGCCGGACGCAAGGCGGGTAATGCACGATGCAAGGGTAGAGTCACCGTAAATGTGGTGCCGACGCCGATTTCACTTTCCACAGCTATCTGACCGCCATGTAAGTCTACTAAAGTTTTAGTAATGGCTAGCCCCAGTCCAGTTCCTGACGTGGTTCCCACGTTGCTGCCTCGTTCAAAGGGTTTGAACAACTGAGGTCGATCGTCTGTCGGAATCCCAATGCCGCGATCGCGAATCCGAAAAACAGCAGCATTCTCCTGACATTGTAGGAAAAAGTGGACTGTGCTGTTACAGGGAGAATACTTGATCGCATTCGAGAGGAGATTTGTGAGAATTTGCCGCAACAGTTTTTCGTCAGCTAAATAAGGACAAGAGTTCCCCAGCGCTACAAACGTAATTGGATGGTTTTGAGCTGTACTTTTCTGTATCTCCTCGACTACCTGACGACAGAACAACTCCAAATCCATAGGAGAAGGTTTGAACTCCACGCTCCCCGTATCAGCTTGGCTAATGTCCAGCACATCCGTCACTAGATCCGTCAAGTGACGCGCTGCACTTTGAATGCGTTGGAGATGACTCAGTTTTTTATCCTCTGATAATTTGTGACCGTAATGGTCGAGAATTTCCGCTGACGAGAGGATGGTCGTTAGGGGAGTGCGGTATTCGTGGGAAACAACTGTGATAATACGGGATTTGAGATTGTTGAGTTCCTGTTCTCTTAACAACGCTTCACAAGTCTCTGTATTCAGTTTTTGCAGTGCCAATTCAGTCTGCCTATGCGCTGCCATCTCGCGCTTAATCGAGTAATAGACGAAATACAACGAAATGAACGAGAAGACAATTCCTGTTGTCGAGATTAGGGCATCTCGTTTGGCATTGATCCGTGCCTCCTGTACCGACTGTTGTAGGCGATTTCGCTCCTCCTGCTCCATCTCCTGGATGACCCTACGGAGCTCAGCCATAGCCTGTCTGCCCTGCGCGGATGAGACAACTCGTCTTGCTGCTTCCAATCCTTTGGTTCGCCGTAGGTCGCTCGTCTGTTCCAATGCGAGCAACTTCTGAGCAACCAACGACTCAAGACGACTGAGTCGTTGGCGTTGCGTGGGATGAATTGTGGCTAGCTGCCTAAGCTTTAGCAGTTCAAGATTAATGTTGGCTACTGCATCAAGATAGGGCTTTAAATAGGTCTGTTGTCCTGTGATGATGTAGCCCTGTTGCTCAGTTTCAGCATCTTTGACACTAGAAGAAACAGTTTCGAGGTATTCGAGGACTTCGCTAGCCTGAATGAACTCATTAGCCGTTCGTTTGTGCTGCGTCAGATTCCAGTAAGCAACAACATTAATGACAATTAGGATGACTGAGGCGAATCCCAGACCTGCTAGAGCCTTTCTTTCAACTGACCATTTCATAGGGGTACCCTTTGGGGAACTCACCAACACCAGAGCAGCAACTCATACCCATACCACCCGCTCTTGCGATGCTTTTATTACTCCCAAAAAGTTAACTCATTCTTAATATTTAAGGCATTCGTGTATTCACTGAAATTCAGACAAACTAAGTAAACTCATTGAAGCGCTACGATGATGTTAATAAATTGGATTGCAGGAATTTAGGCAATACACAGATGATTCTTGAATACTTTGATAAATTAACAATCCAAGAATTAATAGCTTAGTTTCTTGGGGAAAAATATTTACTTGGTGAAATGCAATTGAATTTTTTCCATTAATTCACGAAACAAAAACAGTCCTAAAGTAAAACTGCCAATTCTAATTTCTTGAATTTAGACAGATTTTATTATTTGATTTCACGGCGAATCAAGAGATGTTTCTTCTAAACAGAAAGCTTTAGCGATCGCTAAACACTGCTGTTGCGTGAGCTAAGGTAAAATCATTAAACTTAAATGAGCATTACGAGCGTTCCGCAAAGCCAGGAATCAACGGCGAAGCTCAACGGAGTAGAATAACTTAACTCCCCGATCGCTAATTACGACGTTAGGTAAGGACGGCGTACAGCGGCTATTCAGATAAGGATAATCCTTGATTCGCTATACCTCACTTGAGTAGCACTGGTTCCTGGTACATCAATCACCAGTTTGCTAGCAACCGATAACATTTGTTACCTTAGTATTAGTACGATATTCTAGATAGTGTTATAGAATGAAACCTACACTTGGTGATGCAAGCGATGGCTTAGCTCCAAGCAGAGTCGGCTAGCAAAATTATCAGCAGAGCCGATCGAAAAAGACCAGCACAGCAGCTGTCCTCGATTTTATAGATTTTAGAAGATTGTAAGGTTGGCTACAAACATTAGCTAGCAGGTCTTGGCTTACTGCCATCAGCAACAGAGCATTGCTACAGCAATAACCTTAAAAAAATGTTGAGTATATCGCTCTAATAGGGATTCCATCGACAATTTTGATATATCTCTTGAGAGAAGGAGACTATTCATTAACATCGCCCTAGTTAATATAAGGCGTCATAAGAATCGCAATTAAAACCAGGGAGCCAATTTATGATACGTGAATCACTTGTAGTTGTAGGAATCGGAGCAGTTGTAGTTGGTCTAGCCCCGAAGGTCTATGCCCAGACTACTCCATCCAGTTCAAAGACTAATTCAGTAACCCTGTCTGGTGAATCTCTCCGAACAATTGAAGGTCGTAACGTATCAGGTGATTACCAAAATTTCTTTACGGGCACGTCTAGTGACGCTTCGCAGCCCTCACGGGGGAATTCAGCGACTAATATAGGTCGGCTCAGGCAATCTCCACAACGCTCGCCCTTGAGTAGTATTCTCAACAACGATAAGGTAGATGTGGTTTTTGGAGATACACTCAATTCTCAAGACGACCTGGCTGACTTCTCAGCTCCTGGCGACCAGGGCGATTCCGATCGCGTTAAGTTACAGTTTCAATTAGGGCAATAGTTTGCACTTATTTGAAAAGCTCGTTAACTGTCAAAATCAAGGAAGCGATCGCGAACAGGTGCCGTTAACTTCAGGTACCAGCGATCGATTGAAGTTGCCCTACATTTAATCTACCTAATTTGGACAGGCATCTTGTCCGTCCGATCGGAATGCCGCACATAAACTATTGAGTTAATGTGCGGTATTTTAATGTAGAATTCTCGACTTGCCTCTTCTTTACTGAATTGACTTAAATGACAACAAGATTAAGAGCGCTATAGAACCAAATATGGGTGCGCTCTGCCCAAAAAGCGCTCTTCGCTGTTGATTGAGTTATTGTTTTGCACACAGATTGACCTTGTACCGTAAAATTCAATCTGTATGGTTTGAGAATGAGAAACTATGTCAATAAGCTGCCTGGACGTGCTTCAATGGTGTCCTGCTGCCCTAAGTGCCTTTCTATTAGTCCTAGTTGCCAATAGCGCCCAAGCGACTCAGCAACTCACCCGTCCCATTGTTCTCCAAGAAACAGAATCTGCTCCTAAGAGCCAACCGGCTGCCTCTGTAGAACCTGGTGCTGAAGTGAAACATCAAGAGTTCCAGGCTTCAATAAGCGACTATTCTGGTTCTCAGCTAACCTCAAGTCTAAATCCTCAGGCTGAGACCCGTGAACCTGCGTTCCCAACGAAGGATGAAAATCTCCCCGTCACCCCGTCTATTTTCAACGCAGACAACACCTTAGCTCAGCAAGTGCCATTGACTGGAACCGCAGAGGTTGACTCAAATGGCATAGTTTTAGACCAAGTCAATCGCTACAGTAGCCAAGATAGTAGTAACTTAGATAACCCACAGACTAACAACGGCCTCGACCAAGTTACAAATGTTTCTCAATTGAGCGATGTCTCTCCTGGAGATTGGGCTTATGAAGCGCTACGCAATCTTGTAGAACGCTACGGCTGTATTGCAGGCTATCCTGACGGTACATTCCGGGGCAACCGGGCAATGACACGATATGAATTTGCGGCTGGTTTGAATGCTTGTTTACAGCAAGTCGAGCGTTTGATTCGATCGAGTACAGGTGGCTTCGTTACCAAGCAAGATTTAGAAACCCTACAGCGCTTAGTTGATGAATTCCGCTCCGAACTGACGGCGTTGGGAACGCGAGTTGATAAATTAGAAGGGCAAGTGGCGTTCTTGGAAGACCATCAGT
>DATNPC010000410.1:0-8256 GCA_036703375.1 Allocoleopsis sp. | reverse complement strand
TGACCCTACTCTCAAAAGCGTGATTACTTGGCTGGATGATTATCTCAAAAAGCGACTCAGAAACTTACGAGATGCCCGTTCCAGGCAAAAGAATCGGGAAGTAGCGGCGGTTGCCACCGAATCTGGAGAAACCACAGATGCGATCGCGAATTTACCCGCTCGTTCTGATATCCAGCCAACTCTGGAAATTTGGGAAAAAACTCTCGACTGGGTGCAAACCGATCCAGATAACGTGTTGCGCTGTACTTGTTTTAGAGGATATGGCGAGATAAATTGCCAAGCTTTAATCTTGCGTCGATTTCCTTCTGAAACGTCTTGGGCAACCATTGCTGAAGAATTTCACCTAACTCCATCAGAGTCCAAAGATTTGCCCAAAGTTTATAACCGTAAGTGCTTACCCCTGTTGAGGAAATTTGCTGTGTCTCAGGGATACGTAGAAGAAAAGGATGGTTCTAGCTCAAAAAAATCTTAAAAGTTTTGCGCTTGGACGTGCTAATTCTATGCTTTTAAGTTTGCATTTAAAAAAACAATTATCAATTTATTCATTCTAGTAGAAAAATTATTACAGATTTGGTTTTGGTAAATCTATTAGTCAAGCTATTTAAAAGTTAGGTTGGTCAGGTCTGGAAGACTAACAAACCTGATTCCTAACAACAAGAGACTTAAAGGAAACAATTCTCATGATCCATACGAACTCAACTCCACAAGATTTGTCAGTTCCCATGCCTATTACTCAAGAGGCATTACAGATTGCACAACAGTTTGCTAGCGAACAACCCACCCAAGAGAGAGCGCTCCAAGTCTATCTCAACACGTTGGCTGTGTGTAGCGTGAATAACTACTTGCGGATAATGGACATTCCCACCAGTCTGACAGCCAGCGATAGCTGGAACCCGATAGTACGATTGGTGGTTAATGTCGCCGACTTGTGCGTTACTGGTTTGGGGCGATTGGAGTGCCGTCCCATGTTAGCAACAACAATAGATGTAAAAACAGTTCAACAGCTCAATAATAATTTGTGGTTGCAATTGATTAACTCAAAATCTACTTCTCCGTCCAACTCAGCTCCGCTTTCCTGCTATGTTCCATCAGAAGTTCAGGTGGGAAGAATTGGCTATGTAGTAGTTCAAATTGACTTAGAGCAACAAGAAGCAACTCTGCTAGGATTTTCCCCAACAGCAGATACAGAGCAATTGCTCATCAGCCAATTGCAACCCATGAATGAGTTACTTAACCATTTGGAACTTCAAACAACGTCAACCGTTACGTTAGTTGCGTTGAACCAATGGTTACAAGGGATTTTTGAAGTTGGCTGGCAATCGTTGGGATCGCTTCTAGACGCGCCAACAGTTAGTTATGCTTTTAGGCGAAAAGTTGCTAATAGTATCAGGCGAGCGAAGTCAATTGAATTAGGAACGCCACCTACTGAAGTGACTGTAGCTTTAGTTGTTACTCTAATGCAACAGAACGCTGCTCATTTGGAAATTAGCTTACAAGTGGTTCCTCTAGGAAGAGAAAATTGCCTTCCTGTTGGGTTAACACTGGCTGTTTTAGATGAATTAGGGGCAACCTTTCTTAAAATTGCATCAGGAAGCGCCGATCGCATGATACAAACACGACAGTTTAGCGGGCGATCGGGAGAAAGATTCCACGTTAAACTTTCTTGGGATGAGTATAGTATTACAGAATATTTTGTAATCTAATTATCTGAATTCCGACAAACTTGTAAGCAATTTATAATTAACGATGAACTAATCCAGGGTAGCTGACAATGTTGTAATTTGCCACGATTTACATTATAAAAGCGATCGCTTAGTCGGCTTCTCTCGTTTTTGCACGTTTTTGCAGACAGTGGCGGCAACAATACTTTAACCAACTCATAACCTGACGAAAAATTCGTGATGATAAAATAGCTCTACGAAGACAGCCACAGCAATTAATCGAGAGAATAGTTTTAATCAAATATGGGAAAGCTAGTCTTCTTGAAGGTAGAGAGAGATGGCTTTAACCAAGGGTTTAAAGTCACTCTTGATATTGCAGAAGAGGGAAGATTGCCCCATATTATTGGTGTGAGCGGCTCGTTGCGTCCAGATCTAGATGTTGCTGCATCCTACAAGGATTGGCAGGAAAAATATTACCGTTTGGAGTCTAGTTATCGCCGGACACGCCTATACTTCATCCAAGAAGATTCTTTTGACGAAGAGGACAGCGAACCAGAACGTCCTCTTCAAGATTGTTATGAAGCAGCGGAGAAATTACGGGAAAGCTTTCGCTGCTGGATAAAAAGTGAGGAATTTCGCAGTATTGAAGAAGAATTGCTAGCTGATTTAAGTAAATCAGAACAAATTAGGGTCATCCTTCAAACGGAAGATGAGCTGTTACGTAAATTGCCTTGGGAGGCTTGGAACTTTTTTCAACGATTTCCTAATGCTGAACTAGGTATAGGGCCTTTGTCCTCACCCGGCAATAGTATTTTGTCCTCTCGCGTTCAAAAACAGGTCGGTTCTTCCAGTAAAGTCAAAATACTAGCAATTTTAGGCAACAGCGATGGAATTGACATACAAGAAGATAAAAAGATTCTAGAGAACTTGCCGTATGCTGATGTCTGCTTTCTGATTGAACCGTCTCGCGAACAATTCAAAAGACTTTGGGAAGATTCCTGGGATATCCTGTTCTTTGCCGGACACAGTTCTAGCAAAGATGGGGACAAGGGTTATATCTATATCAATCGCACGGGTGAAGGCCAGTTAGAAATTAGCGAATTAGAGGAGACGTTAAAAACAGCGATCGCAAACGGGTTGAAATTGGCAATTTTCAATTCTTGTGATGGATTGGGACTGGCGCGGCAGTTAGAAAAATTGCATATCCCGCAAGTCATTGTCATGCGAGAACCCGTACCCGATAAAATTGCACAAGAATTTTTAAAGTATTTTCTTACAAGCTTTTCTCGCGGCACACCTTTATACACGTCCGTGCGACACGCGCGCACAATACTGCGAGAACTCCTGGAAGTCGATCGCAAATTTCCTGGTGCGAGTTGGCTGCCAGCGATTTGCCAAAATCCTACAGCCAAAGACTTTGTTTGGCCCTCTCCACAACCCAAGCTGTCGTGGTGGCACAAAGCTGTTGGCGAACCGTTAAAACAACACAGTCAAACAGCGATAATTAGTGGGTTAGCGGGTGGAGCGATCGCATTAATAGCAGTAGTATGGCTGTCTAGTTCCCTGAACTCGGTGTGTTCGCCAGCAACGGAAAAGAGCGAGGGAGGAGCTTGCTTCAAGGATTTACGCAAAACCTCTCTAACGATTGGGTTCTTATCCTCTCCCCATCAACAGAGGGAGACGAATTATGACTATCAATATATACTCTTACAAAAATATCTCGAACAACAGCTAGGCGATCGAGTTAAAGAAATTTTCATTAAAACTGACTATAATCTGTCCTACCAGGAGATGCAAAACCAAATCGCTCGCCAAGAGTTTGACATTGTTTTTGCCCATTCTCCGATGAATTCTTGGGTAGCTAAGAAGAAGGGTTATCTATGGTTAGGCACTCAGAACCCCTCCGCTGCAATCTATTACCGTTCCGTACTCTTTGTCAGGGCTGATAGCCCTATTCAGTCAATTGCCGATCTGAAACCGACAACGAAAATAGCCTTGGGACATATCGGTTCAGCCTCAAGTTTTTATGTTCCTGTGTATGACCTGTACGGCAAGAGCCTTACCGTCATTCTCGCCGATTCTCATGGAGAAATTCAAAAATTGGTGAAGATGGGAAAAGCTGATGTTGGTGCATCTATAGATTCAGCGATCGCAAATCAACCAGAACTGAGAATTATTCATCGTAGTAAAGCTATTCCTGGAGCTGGTGTTTTTATCTCCCCCAATCTTGCCCAGTCCGATCGCACTCAAATTCAGCAAATTTTAAGACAAGCGCCAAGAGGAATTCTGGAGAAAGCCGGATACCTGAATCTG
This sequence comes from Allocoleopsis sp., assembly GCA_036703375.1. Classification (GTDB taxonomy): domain Bacteria; phylum Cyanobacteriota; class Cyanobacteriia; order Cyanobacteriales; family Coleofasciculaceae; genus DATNPC01. The sequence goes on along the minus strand of DATNPC010000410.1, from coordinate 4,282 downwards.
GCAGAACCAAACTACGATTATGTAGGACAGATTTCATCGAAGACAGAAGAAATTATCCAATGTGCTAATTTCGAGAAGAATCCTGTTCAATTTTATTGCGATCGATAAAAAATAAACGTCTTTTTCCTGGGGGAGGAAAAAAACAGAGTCACCCCCTAAAAAAAATTTTGGATTTTCGTGCGAAAAGCGGGCTTGACACACGTTAGTAACAAGTAAGCAACACGCATATCAGGCAGGGCAAGCAGCAAGTATTTATTAATGCGTCGGTCATGCTTTAAGTTAAGGAGGTATCATGCGCGTCAGCATTCGTCCAGTTCCCCTTACTTCGGTGGGTAGGGGCAGCACATACATTCTCATAGCGGCGTGGATTTATGCAAATAGTTCATCCCTGAAGTTGCTTTTTGAGTCATTGAGGCAAGTATCGCTTCTCAATCTCCTGCTGGTTACCTCGATTGTTGCAGTTTTGCTAGTACAGGTGGTGAGATCGCGTCATCAGGCAGGCTTGCAAATCCGCGACTATCTTGACACTACACCCGTACTGCGGTCTTATCCTCTCCTACTTGTAGTCGGTTCCGCGATAAGTGCGATCGCACTTCAGTGGCTGGTCGATATCGAACAACTCTCCATACTCTTATTCTTAGTGGGAAGCTACGGGCTATGCGGTCTATTCCTTGCGCCGTCGGTTTGGCGTAAAGGATTGCCCCTTGCCAGTTTGGTCGCCTGTCTTGTGGCATTCAGTTCTCAAGTGGGCATTGGTTTGGGGATGCCAGCCAGAATGCTCACGGCTCAGGCAGTCGAACATCTGCTCTCAGCTTTTCACATTACTGCTATCTCCTCCTACGACATCATCATTTTGGAAAACGGCATTGCTCGTGTCGATGTGCCGTGTAGCGGTTTGAAAAGCTTGGGGACGGGGACGCTCTTTTTGCTGGCTGCGACGTGGATAGAAGGTCGCCACCTGGGGATACGCTGGTTACTAGTGTGCGTCTCAAATTTATTCCTTCTGCTCTGTGCCAATACCATACGCGTGCTGCTGTTGGTGATTTTTACCGACGTCCTCAAACAGCCGCTATTGGCCCAGATTTTGCATATTCCTCTAGGGTTGATTGGTTTGGCGTGCGCCTGTGGTTTGAGTTGGTTGATGCTTCAAACGGTTCCCAAGCAAGGAGAGGGAAGAAGAGCTGGGGGAGTTGGGGGAGCTGGGGGAGAAGAGAAGCTCTCAGTGACAGGTAAAAATGTTTTCTTCACAGACACCTTATACCAATTGGCTTTTCCACTGTCGCATTTGAAACCCCCCCAGCCCCCCTTGCTAAGGGGGGAGCAATTGGAGAATAGGTGTCAAACTCAAACCCAATTGGTATTACAACGACAATTCTCCTCTACCTCCCCTGCTTCTTTATCGGCGCAAGCTGGTTTGGTGATTTTCTTCGTTGCCTTGGCACTGTTTTCCCAACTCCACCATCCCCCAGTGGAACAACCGTTATCGATCGCGTCCCTAGACTGGCCCGAGCAAATGGTGTCCGAACCCATTCCCCTGACACCCGGAGAACGGAGCTTTTTCGACAACTATCCCTCGATTGTTCCAGACAAACAGCGCTTTGTATTGGGCAACCTTTCCGGTTCGATTTTAGTAGTAGCTAACACAACTTGGCGCACGTACCATCCACCGGAACTGTGTTTGCTCAGCAGCGGATTGAAAATCAACCAAATGGAGAAAAAGCAGCTAACACCTGCCGTGCCAGCGCGTTGGCTCTCTGTCGCAGACGGCAAATACTCCGCCGCTTACTGGTTTCAATCCCCCAAACAAACCACCGATGATTTCTTATCTCGCCTCTGGAGTGAGGTGACTCGCCGTCAGAAAAATTGGTTGCTAGTTTCCGTTCTCTTCGATCGCCCTCTTAGCCCAGACAGCTCTGAAATCCGTAACTTCACTACCACAATTCACAACGCGATCGACCACAGCCTCAACAGTGAGCAGTGACCAGTGACCAGTTGGTCGCCGGTCACCTGGGCGTGGAAGTCAGAATAACCCGCCCGTTCAACAAGGTTAAAAATCTTACTGCACAAGCTTTCTTTCCTTCTGCCTTCTGCCTTCATTGCACTAGAACTTCCAACCGTTCACCCCTGTAACCTTCAACCCTTCCTCAAAGCACCTGACCATGAAAATGAAGCGGGTTTTTAATACCATTTTTCACGCCATCTTTTGGCTGTGGAATATCACGTTTTTGCTAATCGTGTACGCCGGAATCATTCCCCTGATTGGAGGGGGATTGATTGCCGCGACATTGACGGGTGAGATTCCATGCGAATTCTCCATCACATTTGTCGCTCTGATTGCCGTCCCTACCGTTTGTACCCTAGTTGGATTATTGCGCTTTCGCAAACAACCCCTCCAACTCGTGCGACTGTTTTACGGCGTGGAAGCACCCCTATTTCTGCTGTGCCTGATTCGCTTATTTCTACTACGAGAACTGACTCCAGCTAGCACCCAAATTATCAGCACAATGCTGGTGTGTATCGCCGCCTTTCTGGTCGTGCTGTTTTATGGGTACATTGGCGATCGAGAAAGCATTTCCCCCACATACCGCCGTCCCTTGGCATGGTTGCAGCTAGCCTGTCACACCTTAATGCTGTTAGTTGGTTTGTATGCGGGAGTCATACTCCTGTTCTATGCCTTGCCGACTGCTTGGGTTGTCCTGCGAGAATTCTTTAAATTTGGGTGGTTGGCAGAACTTGTACGAATGCTGACATGGGAGAGCTTATTTTGGAGCTGGTGGGTACCAATTGGTTTTCTCCTCTTCTGCTTTTCCTCAACCCTGTTTATAGTCATGCCTTCGGCGCTGATAGCGTTCTACCTCCACTCTGGCTATCAGATTTTAAAGGCATTTGCGTCCCAGTACGGTCAAACCCGTAGAATCGCAGGTTCTGTTGCTGTCGTGGTTGCGTGGGTGGGGATTTTTGTCTCGTTACAGCAACAGCCTCAGATTCAGGCATTTTCCCTGCTCAAGAATCCAGCACAGACGGATAGTAGTCGGCAAGCGCTTTTGGCAAAGTCGGAGACGATTCGTTCGGGATTGCTGAACGCTTACTTGTCATCCTATCGCTACCTCAGCACCAGGGACGAGAATAACCATATCCGTGCCATGTACAGTAGTGTCTTTGGTTTAGAGGAGTCGGATGCGCCGATCGCTTTACAGGCGATTTACAATCAGCTGATGTCGCCGTTCTTGTACAACGGCTCGCGTGGGGATAGCGAAAAAGCAGCTAAGCTTTATGCCGAGTTCTTTGATGTACCGATTCAACGAGCGGAACAACCAGCGATTCAACACGCCCTGCAATCGACGGCTAACCGGGATGAGGCGAAGGCGGGACTGCTAAATATTAACCAGAAAAAGGTGTGGCTGCGATCGCAACAAATCGCCGTAAAACCTCAAGGCGATTGGGCTGATGTCGAAATTCACGAGGTTTATGAGAACCAAACACCCAATCTACAAGAGGTTTTCTACTCCTTTTCCCTACCTGAAAGCGCGGCGATTACAGGACTGTGGCTAGGGGATACCGATAACCGCCAAAAACGCTTTCCGTTTGTGGTTTCGCCACGCGGTGCCGCTCAGCAAGTTTACAACGAACAAGTCAGAGAACGGATCGACCCAGCTCTGATCGAACAGGTAGGGCCGCGCCACTACCGCCTGAGAGCCTTTCCGGTTCCCCCCAAACCCTCAGCGTTTCAGGGTACTCCATCCCCAGAGCAACCAAGAGAGATGCATCTGTGGCTGACGTATCAGGTGATGCAACAAAAAGCTGGGTGGGCAATGCCCCAGCTAGCAGAGCAACGCAATATTTACTGGACGAAAGACACCAAGCGCATCCACAACGGACGAGTGGTTGCAGCTTCCGAGGATTGGCTACCCGCCTTCATCAGCGAACAGGGACAGTCTCAACCCACTTTACATCAAGTTGACTTGCCAGGTGGCTACCGCATCTCAGCCAAGCCGTTAACAAATCAGGATTACGCCTTACCCCAAGGCAAGCGGGTTGCGATTGTTCTCGATAGCTCCCGCAGTATGGCTACCCGCGCTAAGGAGTTGAGCCAAACGTTCAAGTGGTTGCAAGACAACGGCTTTGCGGACAGCGATTTTGCTAACAATGATGCCGATGTGTACGTTAGTGCCTCTCCGGGTGCCCAACCCAAGCGCATTGACGATATCCGCCGCTTTGATGTGGCAAAGATGACGTTCTATGGCACGCTCCAACATAAACAGATTCTTCAGCAGTTTTCCCA
>DATNPC010000409.1:0-6984 GCA_036703375.1 Allocoleopsis sp. | reverse complement strand
ATAACCCCCATTCCCTTACCCCAACTCTCGCTGCAAAAAAGCCAAGCTCGAGGGGCGAATAACTTTAATTCGTCTGGTTTCACTCGACAAGGCAAAATGAATGTCTTAATTAGCTCGACCGATAATTTGTCAAACCCGAAGCAATCGGTTGCTGCAACGGCGGCAATTTTAGCCGCCGCGCGATCGCAAGCACCGTCTTTTAATAACCAGTTGTTGGATGAAAAGTTAGCGCTCTATCAGCAGCGTTTGCTCCAGAGCGGTCCCCCGGATGTTTTAATTTTAGGGAGTTCTAGAGCACTGCGAGGCGTCGATCCAGTAGCGCTGCAAGATGCCTTAGCGGCTCAGGGTTATCCGGACATAGAAGTGTTCAACTTCGGCATTAACGGTGCAACCGCCCAAGTTGTAGACCTAATTGTCCGCCGCATTTTAACCCCAAAGCAATTACCAAAGCTGATTATCTGGGCAGATGGCGCAAGGGCGTTTAATAGCGGCCGAATGGATGCGACCTATAATGCGATCGCGAGTTCGGAAGGCTATCAGCAATTGCAAGCTGGAACGTTCCCCAATTCAGTTGGTGTCAATCGAGGCACTCGCGCCTCTGGGGATACAGGACAATCCAACTCGCTGCCCAATCCCGTCGCTCAGTCCTTGTCGGCGGTGAGTACAGCATATCAGTCAGCGAGTAATTGGCTCGATCGCACTGTCGCCAGCGTTTCGGCCACCTATCCTCAACGCGATCGACTCAAGCTATTGTTGCGGGACGAGTTTGCCACCGTGGCAAAACCGACTAATCCCGATCGACAGACAAATACGGACTCGGAGAAATCGCTCAGTGCGGACTCGATTGACTTGGAGGGATTCCTGCCCCTCTCTATTCGCTTCAATCCCGCCACCTACTACAAACAACATCCCAGAGTTAGAGGTGACTATGACGGTGACTATGAATCCTTCCAGTTGGGAGGCGAACAAGATAACGCGTTAGAAGCCCTGATGCAATTTGCCAAAGCCCACAAAATTGATATTGTTTTCGCCAACCTACCCCTAACCAAAGATTATCTAGATCCAGCACGCACAGAATACGAAGAACAATTTCAGCGATATATGCGTGCGTCAGCTATCCACAGAGGGCTAATTTTCCGAGACTTAACCAAGTTGTTACTCACCAAGCACGACTACTTCTCTGACCCTAGCCACCTCAATCGCTATGGTGCCTACAGAGTTTCCAATCAACTTGCTCAAGATCCGATGATTCCCTGGTCATCCATCGCTCATCCTCAGTCGTCGGCTAGAGAGCGATCGCATAATGGTCGCTGATCTGGCAGTTTTCAGTTGAATGCGGTAGCGGATAACAGGTCACGGTTAATCATCCCTCGTGGATTGGGTAAAAATTCCTACACGATTGATGAAAATTCATCATTCATAATTCACAATTTATAATTCCCCATGGCATTCATCTCCATTAAATATGCTCTTTTCTTAATAATTCTTCTGGGATTTTATTGGTTCGTCCGTCCCCTCTATTCACGATTGTGGGTGCTGCTGGTTGCCAGCCTAATTTTTTATTTATTACAACCTCTACAACCCCAGCAATTTCAATACCTATCTCTGCTATACATTCCCCTACTATTACTCATTACCCTGGTGAACTTTCACTTAGGAAAGGCAATTGGAACCAATACAACACCAGGGACACACGCGACAGATCAGTATCTATCCAATGAAGATTGGCTATTAGCCAATAGTTTCTGGAATCGCCGTCGCTTCAAGCTGCTGTGGTTGGGAATTATTTTCAATGTCATTGGTTTGCTCAGCTTTAAGTATCTTCCGTTTGTCTTAAATAACCTAGCGGCATTGCTGAGCTTACCTATTGCCAAAGAAAGCGCTAGCTGGATTAGCACTCATGTCATTGCGCCTTTAGGACTTTCGTTCTTCACATTCGAGTGCATTGCTTATCTGATTGATGTGTATCGGGGTGCGCCAGCCACTCAGAAGTTTTTAGAATTTTCCGCCTACAAGTTGTTTTTCCCAAAACTCATTTCTGGCCCCATCACTCGCTATCATCAATTTGCTACGGGGTTTAAAGCCTTGCGATTTCCGAGTTCTCCTGCCTTAACGGAAGGTCTTTGGTTGATTGCCTGCGGCGCGGTAAAAAAAGCACTTCTGGCAGACCGATTAGGGATTTTCGTCGATTTATGTTTTGGGAATTTAGAGCGAGCTGGTAGTGGTGACTTATGGCTGGCTGTGGTTGCCTACGGTTTGCAACTCTATCTCGATTTCAGTGGCTATGTAGATATTGCCCGTGGTAGTGCGATTCTTTTGGGATTTAACCTGCCAGAAAACTTTGACTTTCCTTACTTTAGTACCAGCATTGCTGATTTTTGGCGTCGCTGGCACATTACGTTGGGAGATTGGATACGCAACTATCTCTACTTTCCCTTGGGGGGTTCGCGTAAGGGATTGGGTCGAACTTGCTTAAACTTGCTGATTGTCATGCTGATTACGGGCATTTGGCATGGGGCTGCTTGGGGTTTTATTGTTTGGGGGGGATTGCACGGGCTTGCCTTAGTCGCTCATCGCTTGACTCAATCCCTATCGGCACGGATGGATGGGCTGAAAGATTGGTGGGAAAGTTGGCAGGGGGTTTTGCTGGCTTGGTTACTGACCCAGTGTATGGTCTTCACGTCCTGGATTTTTTTCCGATTACCCGATCTCAAAGATGCCAGCTTAGTCATCCAGAATTTATGGGGACATTCAGCTGACGTTCAATTTGCCCAAAAGGTTTATGTAGAGGCCATTGGACTCGATCGCTTCCAAATCAGTCTTCTCTTAGCTGCCTTAATGGGATCGATGGCTATCGTCTACAGCATCCAACGAGGACTTAAATTACAGCTTAACTGGCCGTTAAAGTTGCTTTTGGTGCCGCTGTGTCTTTTTACGGTTTGGGTATTGGCTCCGGAAGGCGGTTTATCTTATATTTACTTTGATTTTTAAAGGAATTTTAATTTTCGGCGCGATCGCGTGTGCCACGAAGCCATGAGTAGGGGCAAGACCTGCCTTCTCCCTACCGTGAAATTTTGATCGAGACACCTGAGAACTGCTGTAGAACAGCACTTTTGGAACTGAGCGAGTGCTCTCGTACAGCATTCTCAGCTTAAAAAATATAAAAGCAGTGTTGCGAAAAGTTAAGTTGTACTAATAAATATGAAAAACAGTAGAATTTATGACTTTTTCTCAATAGTATGTATCGCAAAGACAACAATCGTTGTTTGTCTTTCTTAATAATAAACCGAGTTCATTGCAATAATCAAGCCATGACAACCACAGTACAACGTCGCGAGAGCGGCAATTTGTGGGATCGCTTTTGCGCGTGGGTTACCTCAAGCGATAACCGCCTTTATGTAGGCTGGTTCGGCGTCTTGATGATTCCTACGTTGCTAACTGCTACCACCTGCTTCATCATCGCCTTCATCGCTGCTCCGCCCGTAGATATCGATGGTATCCGCGAGCCTGTTGCTGGTTCTCTGCTGTATGGCAACAACATCATCTCTGGTGCTGTTGTTCCTTCTTCTAATGCCATCGGCCTGCACTTCTATCCAATTTGGGAAGCCGCCTCTTTAGATGAGTGGCTGTACAACGGTGGTCCTTACCAGCTCGTTGTCTTCCACTTCCTGATTGGCATCTTCTGCTGGATGGGTCGTCAGTGGGAACTTTCCTACCGCTTAGGAATGCGTCCCTGGATCTGTGTAGCTTACAGCGCTCCTGTTGCTGCTGCTACATCAGTCTTGTTGATCTACCCCATCGGACAAGGTTCCTTCTCGGATGGCATGCCTCTGGGCATCAGCGGTACCTTCAACTTCATGTTCGTGTTCCAAGCTGAGCACAACATCCTAATGCACCCGTTCCACATGTTAGGTGTGGCTGGCGTATTCGGCGGTTCTTTGTTCAGCGCTATGCACGGTAGCTTAGTGACCTCAAGCTTGGTGCGCGAGACGACTGAAAACGAATCTCAGAACTATGGCTACAAGTTTGGTCAAGAAGAAGAAACCTACAACATCGTTGCTGCTCACGGCTACTTTGGTCGCTTGATCTTCCAATATGCCAGCTTCAACAACAGCCGTAGCTTGCACTTCTTCTTGGGCGCTTGGCCAGTTGTTTGCATCTGGTTTACAGCCCTAGGCATCAGCACGATGGCGTTCAACCTGAACGGGTTCAACTTCAACCAGTCCGTTCTCGATTCGCAAGGTCGTGTGGTCAATACTTGGGCAGATGTTCTCAACAGAGCCAACCTGGGTATGGAAGTAATGCACGAGCGTAACGCTCACAACTTCCCTCTAGACTTAGCGTCTGGAGAAGCAACCCCAGTTGCTCTAGTTGCTCCACAAATCCATGGCTAAGAGTTAGCTTCTAGCTAGATAGAAAGCGCTCTCCGCAAGGGGAGCGTTTTTTTGTTGGGCTTCAGATAGGACGTGCGATCGCTCTTTTGCTGTTAGGGGTGCGAGCTCGTTTCCCTTTCACCTGTTCGACTGCGCTAGATTGGTCGATAGACCTATCAGGGCAACCTCTAAAAGAATATGAAGCCGGGAAATCAAAGGCGTTTTCTTGCCTCTAATGCCGTCCTCGTTAGTCTGTTTCTGGCGGGTGCCAGTTTTGCCCAAACTCCACAACCATCGTCTCCTAGTGCAGTTGCATCGCCCACGGAGAAACCTTCTCCATCACCACAGCCTGCGGCTACAAGTAACGCAACTGCTTCACCTACAGCAAAAGCTTCTGCGTCATCAACAACTACTTCAGGATTCTTGCAACGCACTGAAGGCAATTGGATTGGATTTAGTGGTGGAATTGTAGTCGCACTCATAGCTGGTGGATTTGCGTGGTTGCAGTTACGTAAAAACCATAAGCTGGAGCGGGAAAAGCTAGCGTGGGATCGAGAGAAACTCTAGTTGCAACATCAATTGGAACTAGAACGAATAAACAGTACAGCAGAACGAGAAAGAAAGACACGTGAAGTAGCTGCCAAGGAAGCAGCAAATCGGGAGGAGGAAGCTAAGGCTAAACAGGCACAGACTGCCCAAGAGTATGCTGGAGCCTATCGGCGCAAGCTAATTAAAACACTCCCTAACCTGAAGATTCTTGAAATGTCCAGCCCTCTCGACTTGGAGGATATCTATGTGCAGGTGCGAGTGCGGCAAGAAGAACCCCTACGCTATGCCAAAGAGGAAGATATGACACCACTGGCAGCAGGGGAACCGGCTGAACTGCTGCGGCAATTGCAGAGACATTTGGTAGAACGGGCAACTACAGCCATGCCACCAGAAGACGCCCTAGCCAAATTTCGACGAATAGTAGTGCTAGGCGATCCGGGAGCTGGCAAAACCACGATGCTGCGTTATCTCGCTCTAAAAATGGCGAAAGGGGAGCTATCAAACTTGCCTGATTTGCCGATCTACGTCGAACTGCGGCGCTTTGTGGACAGCAAAATGGATAGCTTACTGGATTTCGTTGCTCTTGACTGGGCTGAGCGCTACGGGTTTCCAGAATCTCGCTCCTATCTTCAGGAACACTTAGAGCAAGGTAAAGCCGCCTTGTTGTTGGACGGACTCGACGAAGTGTTGAGTGGCGCTACCCCAGAAGAGGCTAAAGACGCCTACAAGCGGGTAGTTGATGAGGTGAATCGGCTGGATACTCTATTCCTTGAGGCTCCAATAGCATTGACTTGTCGCAAAGCTGGTTGGCGCGAGGGATTGGTAACATTTCAAACTCTAGAAGTGCTGGATTTCAGCTGGCAGCAGATTCAGAATTTTGTCAATAACTGGTTTAAAGCAGATACCGCCAACGCTCAAGGACTACAGCAAGCACTGGCAGGAAATTTGCGGATGCAGACGCTGGCAGCAAATCCACTTATCTTGGCTCTAATTGCAATTGTCTACCAGAAAGACCTGGAATTACCGGAGCGTCGCGCTGAGCTATATAGTCGTTGCCTGGAAGTCTTGCTTAGGGAGTGGGATACCCATCGAAACATCAAGCGCTGCACTCAGTTCACGACGGATCGAAAACTCAACCTCTTGAAAGAAGTGGCTTGGCATTTCCACCAGTCAGGGAAACGCTACTTCCCTGAAGCTGAGTTGCTGCAATTGGTTGCCCATTTCCTTCCTGCTATCAATATTCCCTCAGAAGAGAGCAAAGCTATCCTTGATGAAATTGCCCAACAATATGGTTTGGTAAAGGTACAAGCGCATGGGTGGTATGGATTTCAGCATTTGACGTTTCAAGAATACTTAGCTGCTCTCGCTGCCAATGACAAAGGTACAGTCGGAATCCAAACAGTTGTCGCTCATCGCTACGATCCTTGGTGGGAAGAAGTCATCCTACTGTTAGCTGGACGCATGGCAGATGCAACACCACTACTGTTGGGTATCTTAGGGCGTTCAATTGAATTGCCGCCTGAAGACGTAAACAGGTTAGTGTCTACAGAGGAACATCTAGCTGCAAATGATGACCTTTTCAACAGTGATTTACTCTTGGCGGCCCAGCGCAAAGGATTCGTTGATGAAAATGTTAGAAAGCCAAGCGATTGATAACCCTGTCCAGGTAGGCATAGCAGCAACACTTGGGACTTGGGGAGTACGTGAGAGTTTACCCTATCTCCGTAATGCAATAGAAAACAAGGTTGTGCCGCCCAGCTGGCAACAAGGATACCATACAAGTTGTGGTTACATCTGGGGACGAATAACTCGCGTTCTCAACAGTTTGGGTGATGAATCTGTCGTTCCGATACTGAAACAAGCCTTTATCCAGAGTTCAGCTATCCCAGATCAATGGCCTTGCCCAAGTAGCAGATGACCTTGAGACGGTTGAAGCCTTACAGGAAATGATGCCAGTCATGCAAACTACAGAGAACGAGTATTTGCGGTATGCGATATACCAAGCACTTTATAGAATCACCCAACGAGCTAGGATGCGGCTAAGACATGATGGGCAAATAGA
>DATNPC010000408.1:0-3851 GCA_036703375.1 Allocoleopsis sp. | reverse complement strand
GGGAATATAGGTTTCTTTAGGCATTTATTGCAAGGCAAAAAGTTTTCTGTTGACATTGTACCGAATGTTCAGTACAGTCAAGGGTATACCGAACGAACGGTACAGTTTTAAATCTGATTCGGTCTTATCTAATGCAGGAGGACTAACCGATGATTAAGCTCTATGGTCACGAACTGTCTGGCAACAGCTACAAAGCCAAATTAATGCTCTCGTTACTGGGTTTAGACTACGAGTGGGTTAAAGTCGATTTGTTGGCAGGGGCGCACAAACAGCCTGAATTTTTAGCTCTAAATCCCTTTGGGCAGGTGCCAGTGTTGGTTGATGAAAATACGGTTCTAGCCGATGCTCAAGCGATTCTGGTTTACCTGGGAAGGCAGTATGGTAGTGAATCCTGGTTACCTTTGGAGGCAGAACCGATGAGTCGCGTGATTCGATGGCTATCGACCGCAGCGGGAGAAATTCGGCAAGGTCCAGAAGCAGCACGGTTGTATCATCTATTCAACGCGACCAGCATCAACGTGGAACAGGCAAATCAGAAAGCAGCCTTCATCCTGACTCAATTGAACGAGCATTTAGCCGATCGCCAATGGCTGGAGTCAGAGCGTCCGACAATCGCCGATGTGGCAGTTTTCCCTTACGTTGCCCTCGCTCCCGATGGCAAAATTTCCCTAGACAATTACCCAAATGTGCTGGCTTGGATCGATCGCGTCAAACATCTTCCTGGTTTTGTCGGCATGATTGGCATTGCAGAGCCTGTTGTAGCTTAAGAGGGTATCATGCCACGTAAATTTGGAGAAATTGCTTTTACACCTGAAGTGCGAGCCGCACAAGAACAGCGGGGTTCGCGGCAGAGCTATGAACGCTACATTGCAAAGGGTCCTGCCAATGATTCGATTACTCCCAAACTTGAGGAATTCATCGCGCAACTCGATGGGTTTTACTTGGGAACCGTCAGTTCTAATGGCTATCCCTATATCCAGTTTCGGGGCGGCCCTTCTGGTTTCCTGAAGGTACTCGATGAGAAAACCCTCGGCTTTGCAGACTTTTCTGGGAATGTGCAGTACATCACGGTGGGCAATCTGTCTGGCAACGACAAAGCGTTTTTGTTCTTGATGGATTATCGCCATCGTCAACGCATCAAGATTTGGGGAAGAGCCGAATATGTTGAAGGAGATTCGGGATTAATTGAACGGCTACGAGTTCCAAATTATCCTGCCGAAATTGAACGCGCTATCCTCTTTCACGTAGAAGCTACCAGCGAGAATTGTCCTCAGCATATTCCCATCCGCTATTCAGAAACAGAAGTTGCAGCGATGATGGCTCCTCTGCAAGCTCGGATTGCCGAATTAGAACAGCAGTTAAGCGATAAGCCGGAGGCTTGACGCTACGCGTATCGCACCTCAAATTAACCCCAAAAGAAGCACTAACTCAATCTTTTCTGCTCAGTCCGATCTAATTATGTAGGTGCGATTTCGTTTCTTGATTTCTTTGTAGTTCAAACTGTTAAAAAGCGAGGTTCGATCGCTCAAGGGTTTCTATTCAATGGCAAGTCAGCTTGTAAATGGTTTCCGGCTAACAACTAATAAGGCTCAGTTTTGCGAATGAGGTTAGTATGAGTATCAAACCCTCTAAAATTGGTATTGTCGGTGCAGGAAATGTCGGGGCAGCTATTGCTAACGCTTTGGTGCTTCTGAGTAAACCTGTGACGGTAGTGCTGTTCGATCGCAACTTATCCAAAGCCGAAGGACAAGCCTGGGATATTAATGATTCCATTCCGTTGTTACAGGAAATGGATGTCATTCCCTCCAATCGCTACGAAGATTTAGCCGATTGCGATGTCATTATTGTCACCGTTAGCACAACCCTAAAACCTGGACAGTCGCGCTTGGATCTACTCAGCGCAAATGCAGTAATTCTGCGTCCGATTGTACGGGAATTAGATCGAGTTGCTCCTGATGCGATCGTTATTCTCGTCAGCAATCCCGTGGATGTTCTCACTCGAATTGCGCTCGAAACGTCCACGCGAGCGGAGCATTTAATTTTTGGCTCAGGAACGGTTTTAGATACTGCCCGATTACAATATCAACTTGGCAAGCGACTCAATGTTGATAAGTACGATGTGCATGTATCAGTGATCGGGGAACATGGCGATAGTGAGTTTCCCGTTTGGTCAAATGCTGCGATTGGCATAATTCCATTAACAGAGTTTCCGCTACCCAAAGGTACGTCATTAGAACAGATTCAGATAGAACTTGCTGAGGTAACTCGCGCTCGGGGTAACGCGATCGTACAGCGAAAAGGGCACACCAGCTATGGCATTGCCACAAGCGTTGCTCAATTGGTCGATGCCATTGTGCGAGATGAAAAGCGAATGTTTATGGTTTCTGTTAGGGCCGATCCTGCCTACGGGGTGGGAGATGAGGTTGTGCTGGGACTGCCTTGTATCGTTGGCAAACAGGGCATTGAAAGCCGCCTTGTGTTGCCTAGAACTTTGGTTGAGCAACATTTACTAGAAGTCTCCGCCGCAAAACTAAACCATGCTTACCAACTGTTGTCTGAGCCACAACGAGGAGAGCAAACTTTCAATACTCAACTCATGGCAAGCTAAAAGATAGCAAAGATTTCAAGATGTCCTAAAAATACCCATCACCAAAACCGTTGAGGAAGTTTGCTGCTATGAATGCAAATAACGGTATCATCAGTCAGCCCAGCCCATATTCAGTGACCGAAACCATCGATCGCATAGAAGCTATCCTTCAGGCAAAAGGCATCACCATTTTTGCCCGCATCGACCAACAGGCTGAAGCCGAAAAAGTTGGACTCAGCCTGCGTCCGATACAGTTATTGCTGTTTGGCAACCCTAAAGCCGGAACACCGCTGATGGTGGCAGAACCAACGATCGCTCTGGATTTACCCCTGAAAATACTGGCATGGGAAGCGGCTGACAGCAAGGTGTGGCTGAGTTACAACGATCCTAATTACTTAAAACAGCGGTTCTCTCTGTGTGATGAGTTGGTCAAAAACATCGCAGTCATTGCACCTTTAGTCGAGCAAGCACTCCGATAAGCAACTCATTCATGTTTTGATATCCCATGTTGGCTGCTGTAATCGTATGCAATCCAAAACTTTGGAGCTAAAGATGAAACTCATTTCTGTCAACGTCGGACTTCCGCGTGAAGTCACCTGGAAAGGGAAAACCGTTAGCACTGGAATTTTCAAAGAGCCAGTCAGCGAACGAGTGATGGTGCGATCGCTTAATTTAGACGGTGATGGACAAGCGGATCTAACTGTTCATGGAGGAGCAGACAAAGCGGTCTATGTCTATCCGTTTGAGCATTACGATTACTGGCGAAGTGAATTACCTGACACAGAGTTGCCGTTAGGCATCTTTGGTGAAAATTTCACGACTACTGGCTTGAAAGAAGAGGAAGTGAACATTGGCGATCGCTTCGAGATCGGCACTGTAAAACTGATGGTGACACAACCTCGCCTACCCTGCTATAAACTTGGGATTCGGTTTGGGCGACCTGATATGGTGAAACGATTTCTTGCCAGTCGTCGAACTGGATTCTACTTTCGTGTTTTGCAAGAGGGCGAGGTGGGTTCCGGAGATACTCTAGAGTTGGCGAGCCGGGATGACAACAATATCACCGTTGCCGATATCATTCAACTGTATGTTCGTGAGCAGGATAATCCAGAGTTACTTCACCGTGCTGCTCAACTTGAAGCCTTACCCCAAAGTTGGCGTGACTATTTCAAACGGTAGCGGATTTTCATCTAAATTGAGTGCGTGATCGAGATAGCAACAGAATTGTGTACCAACACTAACACTAATTTACGAATAAACAACT
>DATNPC010000407.1:0-5745 GCA_036703375.1 Allocoleopsis sp. | reverse complement strand
TCGCATTCTGGCTTTCATCGACTACTTTAACCGAACTATGGCTAAGCCATTTCAATGGAAGTTCAAGGGGTACCCAGTACCGGGCTGAAGTGGTCAGTTACTTCTGCCGGGATGCACTAGAGCGGTGAAACTTCGACCCAGACAAGTCTTGAGGCAAAAAGTTCGGCTTTGACGTTGGTATGGCTTCTGTAAGCGCTTCGCCGTTGCTTTACCGAATCCTTAATTGCTACTATAACACCATAGCATCAAAGCATCAAAATATTGGTTTTGATTTCTTTTATGTCAAGCTATCAGTAGCGGCATTAGGTTTTGATGCTTTGAGCGAAAGTCGCGTCCGATTCTCTGTTTACATACCGGAAGGACTTCACACTCGGTTCAAGCTTTCCACGACAGCTAGGGGAGTAAGCATGAACAGTGTGATAATTGATGCTATGGAGCAATGGCTAGAAAAAAACCCGCCGCCTGAACCTCAGACAAAAAAACCAGAAACTATTACTCAACTGATACAGGTTAACTACTTCGCCTTGCTCAAAGACGGAAAACTTAAACCGGAAAGACTACAAGCGATCGCAGAGGGAGAAGAAACAACTAGAAACGAACTGTACATAATCTCAAGCGTCATCAAGGTTCCCCAAAAGGAGCTGGTAGAACTCCACAAGAAAACCTATGGTTCGATACCGCTATCAAACGGAGAACGGGAAATAGAGAAGAAACGGAAAAAGAAACCCAATGGTGCAGCTAACGGCACAACTTGAGCCAGTGCTCACATATGAAGTAAAGAACCTTATTCGCGATCGCGCAGTGCCATCGCTTCAGTTGAGGCGGTGCAGGGGTGCAGCTCCTCTGGATTGTCTGGGTAGTAACCCACTTGTCGCATTCACAATTAGGAGGTGGTACAAACAAATAGAGTGATGACTGAACAGATTTCTCGTCCTCAACCTAAACCCAGCTTTGAGTCGCAGCTTCAAGTTCTGCCGCCAGATGTACGGTCTGTTGCTGAGTCACTGGCACTGCGGGATGCGAGAGTCGGCACAGCGTTACGTGACGCTGTACCTTTCAGCTAATCGGGGAGTGAAGTCGTGACCTCTCTTCCCTTGAGGCGATGTGGGAGTGGAAATCCCCAGAATTCACCTGGGCTAATGTCCATTTATCGAGTTCACTTGTTGAACACAGTTTATCTCTCTCAAATCGTATTAAGATCCCCTATAGATTATCTGAACGGCTTATGTTTCTAATAAAAATCCCGCCTTGAGAGCGGGACACAATTCAACAATAAACTTCCCCTACCACTCACCTTTCGATAGTTTCTCAGGCTGTAGAAAAGGTGGTGCAGGAAGGCAATAATCACTTGTTTCATACTCTGGCTGCCGCATTGCAGCAGAGCGGTATTTCATGCCTAAGTCTAGCAGACTTGGGGCAGATTTTTTCGCTTGCTTGGCAATCAGGTCAAGCCGTGAAAGCCAAAAATCGCGATTGATAGTTTGACGGTTTGACGGTCAGCACCGTCTTACACACCGTCTTACTTAAACAATTGTGCCATTGCAACAGCCGCTTGTGCCACAAGATGAATTTTGCCTTCATAAGCAGCCCGGTAGGGGAGCTGTCACCCTAACACCGCGCAGGAGGCGGCACTCATGGCATTTACATCTGAATCAACTTTTGACATTCGCAACTTTGCTCACCAGCTCACCCAAGCTAAAAAAGGACGATACATCTGCCCCAACTGTGGCAAGCCTAAGCTCTCTGTTGACCGAGTTTCGGGCAAATATCAGTGTTGGGGCTGCTACGACACCAAGGCGATCGCCCGAATTCTCACCTCTCCTGAGCGAGAGGAACGGCAGCGACACTCCGAATCATTTCGCCTTGCCAACAACAAAACTCCCCAGCAGCGGGAAGCCGAATGGATAACAGGCAGCGGGGTAGCTCCAGAAATTGTTGCAAGGAATATCCGCCACATCGAGCACGCTCCGGCGATTGCCTCCGGCAGTGCGCGAAGCGCAATCGCGCAGTTACTTAATTGGAATTGGTACGGTCACACGGGCGGCTGGTACGTTTCTAGCTGTGACCCTAAAACTGGAATGCGGGGTAAGTCCGGGCAGTTTAAGCCTGACACTGCAATTCAATTCCCTGACCATGACGAGCCTCAGAAATATCTCAGTTTCCCCAAGGGTGGGAAGTCATCAGCCGTCTATTTGGTTGTTACTCTCGACTTCTGGCATCAGATTGGTGAGCGGTTTGGCATCTCGGTGCGGGAAGACGACATCAAAGAAGATCGCGACGACCTAGGCTTTTGGCTGTGGGTTCTAAACCACCCAGAGTTACCGATTGTCCTCACCGAGGGCGCGAAGAAGGCGGCTTGCCTATTGTCTCACGGTTGGATTGCCATCTCTATCTCTGGCGTGTGGATGGGTCAGGAAGGCAAAGGGACAAGACTACACCCAACAATAAGCCCGTTCATCGTGCCGGGGCGACCCGTTTACCTCGCCTTTGACGCCGACATCATTGTTAAGGAGAGCGTCAGCGCTGCCAATCGCCAGCTAGGACGGCTAATTAAAAAGGAACGTGCTGAAGTCTTTGTAACTCTCTGGCACCTCGACCAAGGCAAGGGCGTTGACGATCTGATTGTTGGGGAGGGCGCTCACGCCTTTGAGCAAGCCTTTGATGAAGCACTTCCGTACAGCCAGTGGCTTAAATCTTTGCAAGCAGACAACAACGGTGGTAACGGCAGTGGAAATCGAGGTGCTCTTGGAGGTGGCTCTGGCGGCAACGGCGGCGACGATTCTGGTTCAACACCCGATAAAACCAATCCAGAGTGGTTTTACGAGCGCATCTGCAAACAGTTAGGCTTGCCCTTTGAAAACTGCGTCACCGCCCAAACCTTCGACGGCTGGGTTTATCGTCGCGAATTCGGAGCAACTGCTGGAGATTGGCGAGTCATCGATGCTGCTTTTTATCAGTGGAAAGAACACCTGGGCTATTGGCAGCACCAAAAAGACACCCTCATCAACGCCCAAATCGCTGACGCTGGGGAAAAAGCTTTCAAATTGAAGCACTCTAAGGAGTTTGGTTGGCAAGTTGTCAAACCTTACGAAACCAACAGTCACAAGGAATCAGCCTTCAAGTACGTCCGCAGCCGTCTCGAGCGCTCCGACGAGCTTCCATCCAACACGCACCTCGTCGCCTTCAAAAACTGTGTTGTAGATATGCGGACTGGGAAAACTTTGCCCCACAACAAGGAATATTTGCTTACCAGCATGATTCCCTATGATTACGAGCCGGGAAAAGAATGCCCAGAAGTCTTCCGCCGCTTCATCGCTGAATCGTTTGGGGAGGACATGCTTCCCATCATTCGGGCGTTCACCTCAATGTTCTTAGATCCTACAGCTCCCTACGGACGTTTCCCCCATCTCGTCGGTCAATCGGGTGGTGGCAAGGGTACTCTGGGGCGATTTTGGAATAGTTTATGGGGGCAAGCATCTGACAGCGCTGTAAATTTTTCGGAAATAGCAACTCCAGAGGGCAGGCACCAGTTTCTGACGGGCAAACGAATTTTTGGATTCCCCGACGTGGGAGGGTTCGTTCAAGGTGTCCGCGCCTTCTACGAATTGGTAGACAATGGCGAACTTAGCGGTCGAGCCTTGTTTAATCCAGTTGGCTACATGAAGCTGTGGAATGTCCGGTTTTGGGTTGCCTCGGTGGATTTCCTCCAAGTTGAAAACGCGGGTGATGGTTATGCGCGACGGGCTTACCTAATCCCGGTTAAGTCCCGGACTGTCAAGCCCGACCCAGACCTAAAGCTAAAACTTGAGGCAGTAAAAGCCGCTGTCATCTCCTGGGCGCTGGCGATGCCACGAGAGGAGCGCGATCGCATTCTACTGTCTGAGCCGGAAAACGAACGAGTCATCAACTTACGCCTCGACGCAGCACTCTACGGCGACAGCACCAAATCTTTCGTAGACAACTGCCTGCGTCCCACTCACGAACCTGGGTTCATGCATCATCACCTGCTGCACACGGTGTATACCGCCTACTGCAAAGAGCACGGTTACACGCCGCTGGGGATGAGCAAATTCATCAGCCATCTGAAGACCATATTGCCGAACAACTTTGTCCAGCGGCGCTGGAGTTCCATGTCCAACGGGAAACGCGATCGGATACCGGCTCACTGGGAGTACGTTACTACCGTGCCGGGGGCTTTTGTCAGCATAAACCAGAACAATGGATGGAGTGGCAGCTCTGAAAATGCTCCACCTCCCACAGACCCCACCTGGGTTTGCCGTAAGTCCAAGTGTGAGGAGGGCGGTCTAATGGAGTTTGCTGATTTTTGGAATCCACCCGAACCTCCAGACGATGATGGGGGTGATTGGGGTGGCGGTGATAACAATCCTCCTATACCTCCTGCACCTCCCTCTTCCCATAAGGGTGTCCAGGGTGGATCAAGAAATTCAGTAGTAAGTAATTGTACTGTGGACAGCCCAGAACAACGCCAAATCGAGGGTGTCCAGGGTGGATCAACTGTCCAACCCAAAGATTTTGCTTTAGAAAAATCAACGGTTGCAGTACTTGAAAAAAATGAAACCGAAATTTCTTCAACCTCTATTTCCTCTGGTGGACAAAGGGTGGACACCCTGGACAAAAAGCCAGAACAGGCAGCAAAAGAGCCGCAATCTCATACTGAACCGCAGTTCAAAGCACACGTTGGGTTAAAGTGGAGCGAACCTTCATTGGGTCCTGACTACTCGACTTTCCCCCATCGCTCCAGTGACAATCAGAGCGCAAAGATTAAGCTAGCCGATAGGATTAAGCAGCAGCTCCTGGCGGCTAACAATAAGGATGAGTTGGTTGCGCTCATTGGAGAGCACGGAGAAAATCAAGTCAACTGGGTGCGGTGTACCCTTTTGACTGAATCTGAACGAGAAAAAGTTCGGTCAGCAGCCCAGACTGAACAGCTCAATTTGCTTGAGCAAAGCAATAGCCGCGAAGATTCTCCCCGGTCAAACGAGTCAAATGACCCTTGGCTAGAACGAGGAAACCTTGAGAGCATGGCACAAAGTCTACATACTTGTCCCGACCGCTCTACATTGGCTGATCTACGGCTCTGTTGGCCTGGTTACGCGATGAACGAGGCTTGTAAGCTACTCTCTGCTGAGAAACACGCCCAGATCAAGCAATGGGTACTGGAGATGAATCGATCAGGCGCGGGTGATTGATTGCTCCAAACTCGATAAGAAAAAGTAATCTCTTGGGCTAACTGCCTCGCCTTCTATTATTTTCTCACGCTTACGGCTTACAGCGTGTCGGATGCCCCTGCCCTATCGTTGTTAAAATCCAGTCGCCCGGATTTTAACAAGCCTCATCAAAACCTTGGCAAATTCATCTTCACTCTCGGAAGAATTCCTGCTCTTTGACTTTGAGGAATCGTTTTAACTCGGCGGCTGAAATTGGAGATTTTTTATCTTCTTCTTGCTTGCCTGATTCAGCCGAATTAAATTGAGTAGCTTTGTTGGCTTGCAAATATAAAGCTACAGCTTCTTGTGCTTTTCAAGAAAGTTCATCGTTCATAGCCAGTATCCTTTTGACGGAGGGTTGATTGTTGTTTGAGTTGTTCCTGCTGTTGTTTCTTGTGCAGTTCGCTCTGCTGCTGCAATTCTTTCTGTTGCCTAGAGAGAAAGTCTCTGATGTCTTGGAAATTTTCCAAGTCCTCCAGGTCTAAGTTTTGCGCTGACTTAATTTCAAGATGCCCGT
>DATNPC010000406.1:0-3724 GCA_036703375.1 Allocoleopsis sp. | reverse complement strand
TTATTTCCCTGACGCTGACACCGATGCTGTGCAGTCGCTTTTTACGCGCTCATCACGAACCGGAGACGGGTGGATGGGGAGACGGGGAGACGGGGAGACGGGGAGATGGGGAGACGGGGAGATGGGGAGACGGGGAGATGGGGAGATGGGGAGACGGGGAGATGGGGAGATGGGGAGACGGAGGTAAAGACACAGGACTGTAGCTACAGCTACCTGTTGCCTACTGGGAAGACGGCGTTACAGTCATGGCAGACAGGGTGGGAACGGGGAAGTCGTACTTTCAAATGGAAAATAGGCGTTGCTGCGATTGAGGATGAACTTCAGGTATTTCATCGGTTGGTGCAAGCGCTGCCCTCGTCATCGCAGTTGCGTCTGGATGCGAATGGGGGGCTGACTCGGCAACAAGCATCTCGGTGGTTGAAGGTAGCCCAGGAGGCGGGAATAGTGGAGTTTTTGGAACAGCCGCTACCTCCAGAGGAGTTTGAGACGATGTTGGAAATGAGCGATCGCTATTCTACTCCTATTGCCTTAGATGAATCTGTGGCAACACTGAACCAGTTGGAGGATTGCTATCAGAGAGGATGGCGAGGAATTTTTGTTATAAAGGTGGCAATTGCAGGTTCTCCTAGACGCCTGCGCCAGTTCTGTCGAGAACATGAAATTGACGCTGTGTTTTCGTCAGTGTTTGAAACGGCGATTGGGAGACAAGCTGCCCTTGAGCTGGCGGCCCAATTATCCCTCAATCACCGTGCAGTAGGTTTCGGCGTCAATCACTGGTTTGTAGAAGAACAAGAACAAAATTAAGCGATCGCAGTTTAACTAGCAAGTCTGATTAGCAGTGGTATGGGTAGAAAAATTATCGGCATGGTGACGGGATACCCAGGCTTAACCCAAAGTGATTGGTTATGGCAACAAACTCCCCATCCTTTTGGAGTTTGGCGCAATATCCAAATGCTTGCCACTGCATCACAGCCAGATTTGCTGCTGATGTACCAGTTTGACTTTCCCCAGTCTCAGCCACAACTCCCTTGGTGGAAGCGTTGGCGTACTTCACAAAAATCGCAGGTGATGGATGTTTCTTCTCAGTTACGAGGCGTTCCTAAAGAGCGGATGATTTATTTACTGCGAGAACCTCCGCTTCAGGAGGTGATTGCCAAAACTCAGATGAATTATGAAGCCGCTAAACAATATTGCGGTTATATTTCGGGGCCTGACGACTTTGCGCCAAATCCCGGCTATATGCCTGCAATTTGGTACCATGCCAACTCATTTCGCGAGTTAGATGAAATGGCACCTCCCCAAAAAGAAAAAGCGTGCAGTTGGGTGACATCTGGAATTAGTCGCACGGCGAATCACCGCCAGCGATTGGAGTTTTTGAGACAATTGCGATCGAGCGATTTTTCGTTCGATCTCTATGGTCGCAACTTGCCGAGTTGGGCGTCTAGTTTGGGAGAGTTAAGCAATAAATGGCATGGGATGGCACCCTATTACTATAATTTAGCGATCGAAAATTATGCGGAAAATGATTGGTATGTGAGCGAGAAGTTATGGGACTCTCTCCTTGCCTGGTGTTTGCCGATTTATTATGGGGGTTCGGCTGCCGATCTCTTATTACCACCTGGTAGTTTTCTCCGCTTACCCAGCTTAGATGAAACAGGAATATCCTATATAAAGGAAGTGACAGCTACACCCGATGCTTGGCACGAAGCCAAGTCGGCAATCGCTGAAGCAAGAGCGATTATTCTCCACAAACTTAATCTTCTCAACTGGCTGTCTGATTTTGTTGAGCAATTCTCTTAAAAGATGGATGGAATTTGTACGTTAGCCAACGATCGAGTTTACGATCAGCTCATTGCTTTACTCAATAGTATTGAGGTAATTCTCGGGCAAGAAACTCCTGTCTGTGTTTATCCTTATGATGAGAACATAACAAAAATTACAGCAGAAATTGCCCGCCGTCCTAACGTTCATCTTTATGACGATAAATCTTCGATCGCTCGATGGGATGAGTTTTTCCGGAGTGCCTGGGATACTCACCCAACTGCTCGTCAACGCTGGAGCGAAAGGGGAAGCGCTCCTTATCACCGATTTGGTACCCATCGCCGCTACTGCGCTTTTGATGGCCCTTTTGAACGTTTCATTTACATGGATTCAGATACTTTAGTCATGAGTCCATTTACAGCCATTTTTGAGCAATTGCAGGAAAACGACTGGGTTGTTTATGACTTTCAGCATACTGACATTAGTCATGTGTATGATGTTTCATCCCCTAAACTTACAGAAGTTTTCCCTACAGAACGCCTAAAGCATGAGATATTTTGTTCGGGGTTTTATGGTTCTAAGCAAGGTATTTTTAACCGCGACACAAGAGATTGGATTTTAGAGCAATTAAGGGCAGGAGAAGCGGAAATTTTGTACATCTGGTCTGCCGATCAGCCACTTCTCAACTATATGGTCATGCGAACAGATATTCCCTCGGTCAATTTAGCCTTTTCTTTACCTGCCAATCAAGTTACGGGTTGCTGCATTACATCTTCTCATTTTCAAGAGAAAGACAATATTCTTTATGATAAAGGAAACTGCTTAACTTATATACACTATATTGGATTACCTTCTCAGTTATTTACTAAGGTTTGTACGGGAGAAAATATAGTTTTTCCTTACCGCGATCTGTTCTTACATTATCGCTATTTGTATGAACCGGAGAAGCGCCCTAAGTTTACGGATAAGCCAAGGCTCTACAATCAGCCACCAAGCTTGAAAACAAAACTGTTACGGAAATTAGGATTAACCCAATGAGGAAATTTCTATGACTCGCGGTATTTACATTACTGCTAACGATCGCGTCATCGAACAGGCGATCGCATTGCTCAACAGCATTCGCGCTTATGATTCAGAAACGCCGATTGTCATGATTCCGTATGACGAGAATTATCACGCGATCGCTCAAATTTTAACAGAGTCCTATGGAGTCAACGTCTTTGAAGATTTAGAGCTAATCGAACGTTTATCTAATCGACTTCACCAAATATTTGGCGAAAAGTTTTTTGCTCGCCCCAATCAGTTCCGCAAGCAGGTTTGTTGGTTTGGTGCTTTTGACGAGTTTTTATATATCGATACAGATATTGTTGTTTTTGAAAAGATTATAGATAACTTAAATTATTTTTCAAACTATGACTTTATTTGCTGCGATTACCAGCATATTGGCGGAATAGCCAACGTCTTTACTCAACAAGTTATTAAAAATGGTGTTTTTGGCGAACATGAATTACAAGATATCTTTAATGGCGGATTCTGGGCAGCCAAAAAGAACTTGATTTCTGAACAAGACCTCTACGAAACCTTTGCCGAATGTGCCGCTCATCCAGAATACTTTGATTTTTCTCGAAAAACATCCGATCAACCGATTATTAACTATATGATTTTGAAGCGGATTCCGCGTCGATTTAATATTGTCCGTCGTCCGGAAAAAGCACCAGGAAGCTGGGCAGGAAGCCCGCATTTCCAGCTTCAAGGGAATCATTTAATAGACCCCAATGTCAACCAACCTTTGCAATATTTACACTGGGCCGGTATTCGGATTGAACCGGGATGTCCGTACTGGGATATCTGGAAATACTACCGTTATCTGAATTCATCAGAGGCGATCGCATTTGAACAACCAGCGACTGAGACAAACATATGGCAGCAAATTAAAGCAAAAGTCAAGCATTGGTTATGAGTT
>DATNPC010000405.1:0-4280 GCA_036703375.1 Allocoleopsis sp. | reverse complement strand
AGATGTCCATTAAAGAATTTGGAAAAACTGGCAAATTCGCACGAAAGCCGTTTTTACGCTTGAAATAAGACCGGATTTATTGAGACCAGGTGGTGCAACTCTCTCAATCACCTTCTTCAGTGACCAGTGACCAGTTATCAGTGACCAGTGACCAAGAGTTAATTGTGGGATGCATAGATTTTTGTATCGAACCATCCGTCCCAGTCACTGTTCACTGCGAACTTCTCCCCAATTTCTTCCCCATTCCTCCCCGAAAAATTTACCTCACCACGGTAGGCTCAAAGTCATCGAGTTTGAGAAATGCCATGAACGCTTGTCCATGTTGCTCTGCTCAGTTACTCCGTCATGTGCGCTATAAGAGTATTTATTGGTTTTGCTCGCGATGCAGGCAGGAAATGCCAGCGATAGATTCCCTCAGAACCAATCTTTACCCAAAGCTTCAGACAAGCAAATCCAGAAACCAAATTTTCTTATACCAAAAAGTCTTATTGACAACTCCTTAAATAAAATATTAATAATTTAGTCATTCAAGGAAAAATTAAAACAAATGTAATTTTTCGATATAAATGAGAGATTTGATGTCAAGAATGTATTGTGTGTTTCCTATCCATCTACATTCTTAATCACCTCAAAAAGATGACTAAAATCCTGGCTATTGATGATGATTCGCTATTTCTTGAAACCGTTTTAGACTTGCTGGAGGGAAACGGGTTTCAAGCCAATGGCGCTAGTAACGGTCTTTTAGGCTTACAACTGGCAAAAGCCCAAAAGCACGATCTGATTCTTTGCGATATCCAAATGCCTCACCTAGACGGTTATGAGGTCTTAAAAAGACTACGTCAAGATCGAGTGATGCAGCAGATTCCCTTTATCTTTCTGGCTGCCGAACAGGTAGATAGCGATCGCAATTATGCGCTGAGTTTGGGTGCGAATGATTTTCTTGCCAAGCCTTGTACAATATCGCAACTCCTCGGCTCGATTCAATCTCAACTCCAAGCAGGAGGGGTGAAACATTTTTGCAAAAGCCGATGAGCGATCGCTCCAACTAATTGCACTAATGCTTCACCCCTCAAAAAATCGATGAAATGAATAATGACTAGGGAGCTAACGCACTTCCCCGCAGCAAGCTACCAATGGTTTTGGCCGTAATCTTCATCTGCACGAGGGGATTGGCGGGGACAACCGTTTTGTACAGATAGCTGTCGAAGGTGAGTCGTTGCACATCCTTGTCGGCACACATTTCGACAAACGCTTCGCGGGTAGCGTCGGAACGGTAGAAGACGGTTTGCAGGATATCCAGAACCTTATAGGTTATGCCGTACTTCTTATCCCAACGCTTCAGGTAGAGCTTGAGGTCAGCTTCTGTCGGAATGCGAGTCCCACCATTGGACGTTTCGACAATGGTTTCAGCACACATGCGGGCTGATTTAGCGGCAAAGTAAATGCCTTCTCCAGACGACTTGGTGACTGTACCAGCAGCATCTCCCACTAAGGCAACTCGACCGACAACGCGGCGAGGTCTGGGATGTTCGGGAATCGGGTGAGCTTCTACCTTAATGATTTCACCACCCACTAATCGCTTAGCCGCACGAGCGCGAATTCCCGCTTGCAGCTTTTTGATCATGAGTTTGTTCACTTTCATCGTGCCGGTACCGACAGCGACGTGGTCGTATTTGGGGAAGACCCAGGCGTAGAAGTCAGGGGAGACATCGTTGCCGACGTACATTTCTGCCAGGTTTTGGTAGTAAGCCATTTGCTCTTCTGGCAGGC
Source organism: Allocoleopsis sp. (assembly GCA_036703375.1). Lineage (GTDB taxonomy): Bacteria > Cyanobacteriota > Cyanobacteriia > Cyanobacteriales > Coleofasciculaceae > DATNPC01. Next base: position 2,510 of record DATNPC010000405.1, on the reverse strand, counting down.
GAATCCGCTCTTGGAACGCGATCGCATAATTGTAATCGCCCGCATCAATTGCCTTCGCAATCCGGGAATTCGCGCCATCTGCCCCAATCACGAGGTCTACTTTCAGAGTTTTGGGCGTTCCTTCTAGACTGCCGTCGGAATGGTCGGCGTAGTGGAGGGTATAGGGGTCTGTAGTATTGGTGGGAATTTCAAGTTTATGAACGGTTCCATTAATCAGTTTGGCACCTAATTTGGCGGCGCGATCGCGCATGAAGCCGTCAAGCACCTCGCGACGGCACATCCCAATATATTCGTCTTCTTTTTCCAGATTGATATCGACTTCGACGTTAGACGGTGAGATCATCTTCATCTTTCTCACCCGGCGATCGATAATTTCCGGTGGCAAGTCAAATTCACTCACCATGCACAGTGGAATTGCGCCACCACAAGGCTTAGCGTTATCGAGCTTGCGCTCAAACAAGTAGGTTTCGATTCCGGCTTTTGCTAAAGTCTCGGCGGCAGAAGAGCCTGCTGGTCCTGACCCAACAACCGCAACCCTTAGTGTTGGCATGATTTCTCCCAATCTTTCACTTGAGCTACGGAGTGCATGGTATCACGGACTTTTCATGAATTTGACCCATATCCTGAGATATCCAGTCAACTTGAAATACTGCTTAACAACTTTTGTTGATAAAACTTAATATTCACTCCAGTAACCTCCTCAGAAAGCCGATAAAATCATTTCAGCGGTTGACGAGTTTAGTTCCAGTCTTAGCATTTAAACCAAGTAAAGCCATAGCTGCAAGGGGTTCATTACCGTGGGCATTGTTGTTGAAGATGTATCCAAACGTTTCGGGAGTTTCCAAGCCGTCGATAACGTCAGCCTCAAGATCGAAAGTGGCTCGTTGGTTGCCCTACTCGGCCCATCCGGTTCTGGAAAATCGACCCTGCTGCGGCTCATCTCCGGTTTAGAGATGCCTGACACGGGTAAAATCTACCTGATTGGCAAGGATGCCACCTATGAGAACGTCCAAGAGCGCAATATTGGATTTGTCTTTCAGCACTATGCGCTATTCAAGCACTTGACCGTGCGGAAAAATATTGCCTTTGGCTTAGAGATTCTCAAGACCCCGAAAGCGAAGATTAAAGCACGGGTGGAGGAACTGCTGGAATTGGTGCAGTTGACCGGATTTGGCGATCGCTATCCGTCTCAGTTATCCGGCGGCCAACGGCAGCGAGTCGCCTTGGCACGGGCGTTAGCCGTTCAGCCGAAAGTCTTGCTCCTCGATGAACCCTTTGGAGCCTTGGATGCCAAAGTGCGTAAAGACTTGCGCTCTTGGTTGCGACGACTGCACGATGAGGTTCATGTCACTACTGTTTTCGTCACTCACGACCAAGAAGAAGCCATGGAAGTGGCCGATGAAATTGTCGTGATGAATCATGGGAAAGTCGAACAGGTGGGAACACCAGCTAACATTTATGACAATCCAGCCTCGGCGTTTGTGATGAGCTTTATCGGCCCAGTCAACATCTTGCCGAGTAGCTCGCAGATTTTCCAAAGTGGCGGCTTTGATTCGGCTCATCCCGAAATCTTCTTACGTCCTCACGATGTCATCGTGGAAACAACTCCGAACGGTGCCACAGTCAATGCTAGAGTGAAGCGCCTCGTTCATCTGGGATGGGAGGTTCAGGCGGAGTTAGTTCTGGATGATGGACAGACGGTCATCGCGAACTTGACGCGAGAGCAGTTTAACCAGTTAAAGTTAGAACCCGACCAGCAGGTCTACGTCAGACCCAAAGACGCTAAGGCATTCCCACTTTATTACTCGATTTAAGCGCGAACAGTGAACAGTGAACAGTGAGCAGTGAACAGTGAGCAGTGAGCAGTGACGGGGACTGATGGTTTGATACAAAAATCTATGCATCCCACAATTAACTCTTGGTCACTGGCCACTGCTCACTGCTCACTAAATTTAAGGCGATCGCAAAACAGATAGGATATCCTGGTGGTGAGTCAGATTTTTTCTCAAGGTTTACCACCGCAAGGGCGCATCCGGCAGTGTGTTCCCAATCCGAACCAGCGCATTGCAGCCTGGTACTCCGATTGAAGGCTTCAGTCCCAGTTTAAGGACAACACTCCACTTCATGATGCTCAATGAGCTACTGCCTCAATCCTAGCTGTCTTCAGCCCGAAAACCCGAAGCACGTTGGTGTCTGTCAGACGTGTAACTCTAAGCTGTTGTTATGCGATCGCTATCGGGCGCTAAGAGTACTGGGTCAAGGGAGATTTGGAATCACGTTTTTAGCTCAAGATGAATCTCTACCAACCAAGCCCACTTGTGCGATTAAGCAATTCCGACCAACGATAACGCAATCGCATAATACAGAGATGGCACGAGAGCTATTTCAGCGCGAGGCCCAAGCGTTAGGAAGACTCGCCCATCACCCCCAAGTACCGCAACTGCTGGACTATTTTCAAGACGCTCAGCAGCTTTACATGGTGCAAGAGTACATTCAAGGCTGGACTCTAC
>DATNPC010000404.1:0-12500 GCA_036703375.1 Allocoleopsis sp. | reverse complement strand
CTCTAAAAACTTCAGAACCTGGGGCATGTCGTCCTTCAGGATTGTCCACTCAGGCGGACAGGCTGCCAATCCAGTTGTCTCCTGCTGGAGTAGCACCTCTCGCCAAGAGGGGGGAATCGATAGGGAGGGGGGGATTTCGCTGGACGATAGAATGATTTGAGGGCTATCTAGAAAGACCGATACTTCATCAAGTAGTATTGGCGTTAGAAACCGGGCTAAAGGATGTCTCATCACGTCTGCATGATGCACTTCGAGAAAGTGGATTAAAAAAATCGCTGTTGAATAATACTCGCAAGGTAGTAGGGCGTATTATTCACCTACTGGTGTACTAATTTCAACTCTACATATGCACTTTTGGAAAAGATTCCTGTATAAGTTACGTTTAAGGTGAAGCGTAGGGCAGGCGTCCTGCCTACCAATATTTCCCCGCAGCAACAGCTAAGGAAAAAAGAAACAATCACTTAATAACTAAATGGTAGGAATTGTCCTCGTCTCTCATAGTGAGAAGCTAGCTGCTGGAGTTCAGGAACTCGCACAGCAGATGGTTCAAGGTGCCGTACAATGTGCAATTGCCGCTGGGATAGATGACCCAGAAAACCCTTTTGGCACCGATGCGATGAAAATTTATCACGCGATCGCGTCAGTGTATAGTGACGAGGGCGTCGTGGTTTTAATGGATTTGGGGAGTGCCATCCTAAGTGCTGAAATGGCGTTGGAATTTCTGTCAGACGAGCAACGGGACAAGGTGAGACTCTGTGAAGCCCCCTTGGTAGAAGGAGCAATCGCGGCATTCGTTCAGGCTGCTACTGGCGCTAATATCGAGCAAGTTCTGGGTGAAGCACGGGGAGCGCTGGCAGCAAAAGCCACTCAGTTGTCTGGAGGAGAGACACCACTGAGCGTCCCCCTACACTTGGCATTAGAACAACCAACAACCAACAACCAACAACTAACAACTAATATCCAGCTAACGGTGCAAAATCAGATGGGCTTACATGCCCGTCCAGCCGCTAAATTTGTCGCTACCGCTTCCCGATTTGCGTCTCATATTACTCTGCAAAACCTCACCGCAAACAGCCAGTTCGTGAATGCCAAAAGTATCAATCAGGTGATAATGTTGGGTGTTCGTCCAGGTCATGAAATTGCGATCGCGGCGACAGGAACCGATGCAACAGACGCTGTAGCCGCATTGCAGCATCTCGTAGACACTAATTTCGGGGAAGCGGAGTCTCACCCTTTACCTGCAAGCGCTCTCCCCGATATCTCCATCGGAGCCAATGCTCAACTTTCCGGTATTCCTACCTCTCCTGGGATTGCGATTGGCACCGTGGTAAAGTATCAACCCACCGTGCTCAAGGTTAAAGATCGACACGCTGACAACCCTGAAGTGGAATGGCAGCAGTTGCAAATCGCCTTAGTCATCGCTCGCGAACAGATTGAGAGCCTGCGCCAAAAAGCCTTTGCCTGTGGGGAAGAAGAAGCCGCGATTTTTGACGCTCATTTGCTGTATCTAGACGATCCTACACTCGTTGAGCGATCGCGCCAACGAATTTTTGATGAGCGCGAGAGTGCTGCCGCTGCTTGGCAAGCGGCGATTGATGAAACCGTTGCGTCTTATCACAGTTTGGCCGATCCCTACTTACAGGAACGCGCCGCTGACGTAGCTGATGTAGGACGACGGGTGCTGAGCTTATTGACAGGTATGGAAGTTGCGCCGTTGGATCTAAAAGAACCTGCCATTTTGGTAGCTACTGATTTAACCCCTTCGGAAACGGCTCAGTTAGACTCCAGCAAAGTCTTAGGAATTTGTACAGTAGGAGGTGGCGCAACCTCTCACACCGGAATTCTAGCGCGATCGCTCGGCATTCCAGCCGTCGTTGGCGTCGGTATCCAGGTGCTGCAATTGGAACATGGCACCCAGATTGCCCTGGATGGAGAAACAGGCCAAGTCTGGGTGAAACCCGATGATACTCAACTCAGTCAACTCCAAGTTAAGCGCGACAGGCAACTAGCCGTCAAACGGAAACGCAAAGCCGCAGCCGCCAAAAAAATAGCGATTACCAAAGATGGGCATCGCGTGAGGGTAATGGCCAATATTGGCGGCGTGACAGATGCTCAACTCGCCTTGGAAAGCGGGGCTGAGGGGGTGGGCTTATTGCGTAGTGAGTTTCTTTATTTAAACCGGGTGAGTCCTCCCACAGAAGAAGAACAGTGGGAGGTGTATCGAGAGATTGCTGCCATCTTCTCCCCTCATCCCCTGATTATCCGCACTCTCGATATTGGTGGCGACAAACCCCTGTCTTATCTAAATTCCTCGCTAGAAGCGAACCCCTTCCTGGGATGGCGGGGAATTCGCATTTCGTTGGATTACCCGGATTTACTCAAAACTCAACTTAGGGCCATTCTACGGGCAAGTTCTGGGCAGCAGGTTAAATTAATGTTTCCCATGATTGCCTCAATGCGGGAAGTTCAAGCCGCCAAAGAGATTCTCTCGGTAGCGCAAGCTGAACTGCGTCAAGCGGGTATCCCCTTTAATGAAGCGATGGAAGTGGGCATTATGATAGAAGTTCCCGCTGCCGTTGCGATCGCCGATCGGCTAGCCGAAGTTGTAGACTTTTTTAGTATCGGCACTAACGACTTGAGCCAGTATGTTATGGCGGCCGATCGCACCCATCCCAAAGTTGCTGCCCTCGCCGATGCCTTTGAGCCAGCCGTGTTGCGAATGATTCAGCAAACCGTCACAGCCGCTCATCAGGCAGGAATTCAAGTTGGGGTGTGTGGTGAGTTAGCCTCATCACCCTTAGCAACACCCATACTGCTGGGGTTGGGAGTGAAGGAATTGAGCATGAATCCACCGGCAATTGGGGCAGTGAAAGCCGCGATTTCACGGTTAACCCTCGATGATGCGGAAGCGATCGCGCATGCTATGTTACAAATGGATTCGGCTGAGGCTGTGAAACACTATGTCTCAGCCTGGTAACATCCTCTGAACTCTAGCCGTGAGAGAGTACGTTACCTCAATAGCAGTGAACAGCGAGCAGTGGCCAGTTATCAGTGACCAGTTATCAGCGATCAGTGACCGGGGTTACTGGGCGAGTTACAAAAATCTATGCATCTCACAATCACTCTTTGGTAACTGCTCACTGCTTACTGCTCACTGTGTTTATGTTTTGATGTGTTGGGGAATGTCCCCTAGTCTGAGTTAATGTAGCTGCACTCATGAATAGAAAAGCCGATAGTATTCCTAATAAAATCCAGCTACGAGTCGAACTTGATTTTTTTTGTTCTGGGGACGGATGGGAAAAAGCTTGGGACTCCTGCTGAATGAGCGAAGTCCACTCCCTTCCGGTTGCCGCTAATAAACCTAACAGGTTGAGTTCAGACAGGGCTGTATGCTCGTCGGCATAGCCGTAGTTCGATTGTTCCTGTGGCATCAGCGGCTCCCTGAATAACTCCTAGAAATGCTAGTTCAAATCTACGTGAGAGAGGAACAGCCAACTGCTATTACACGCAAAAATTTGTCTAAAACAAAAAAAATAAATATTTAGCAATTTATTTAAATATTAAGGATGCTTTTTGCTCAAGAAAATTTTACAGAGTCTCAAAGAGTGTTGGGACGAGAATCGGAGGAGCGATCGCATTAGCTGTGGCTACTTCGTCTATTAAAACTCGTGCGATCGCTCCTACATTATTTTTGATGTCTATTTAACGATAAAGTATAAGCGATAAGACAACGAAGAGGTGGCTGTGGTACGCAAACGCTTGATTATTGAAATGGGTATGGGTGTCGATCAACACGGACAAGAACCAACCGTTGCCGCCGCGCGGGCTGTACGCAATGCGATCGCTCACAATGCTTTACCCGGTGTTTGGGAAGTCGCGGGTTTGAGCGATCCCAATCAAATGATTGTCGAAGTCCAAGTCGCCGTTCCCTACCCAGAACAAGTGCGAGAAGAGGAGGTACTAGCCGTACTACCCTTTGGTCGCAAAACGCTGGCTGTGGAATCGGGCGGAATGGTGGTTCAAGGCCGTGCGATTCCCTCCCTGAATGATAAAAATGATGAAATGTTGGTAGCGATCGCTGCTGTTACAGTTTTGGTCGAGACCGAATAGCTAACACGGTTCGCTCTCCCCTTGAACTTCTAAAGAATAGGAGCTTTCACTGAGTTCCGAGGAGATGGCTTTAGCAGGCTTTGCTGACGCTTTGTACTGTTGTTACTGTCTCAAGGCAGATTCATCGAAAAATAGAAATAGCTCAAAAGGAGCAATTTTAGAAACAGCGCTCTCTAGTTAGAGTTAAAAATTTTAATTCCAGAGTGTAATCCATAAAAGGGAATATTTAATAGTAGAAATAATGAGTTTCACATCAAGTTTTTGATCGGTCGATAGACGGATGAGTGTACTTAATCTTTTGTGACATCCTCGGAAATAGGTTTTAAAACGCAATTATCCAGAGGATAACAAAGAATGGTTACAACACTTGATGATACAAAGCGCCTTGCGATCGCTGAGAAGTTAGCAGACATGAAAGCGATCCAAAATTTAATCATCTCTAACGAGCAAAAACTGCTCAGCGCTTGCTCTGATAAAGATGTTCGCGATCGCATCCAAAACATGCTGGAGGACGATCGGAAAAACCTCGGCATTCTGGAAACCGTCAGCGTTCAGTACGGCGTTCAGTCCGAACCCCAGGAGTCAGTCAAGAAATTCATTGAGCAAGGCGAGAAATTGATGGCTGGCGACAAGCTATCCTTCTATCAGAAGCTGGCTCAGCACGAACTGCTCAAGCACGGTCAAGTGATGAGCGGACTCGTTGTTCACAAGGCAGCTCAAGTTGTGGGTGCTGACATTGAAGTTGCGATCGGACCGTTGAATACGGTTAACTTTGAGAATCGCGCTCACCAGGAGCAACTCAAAGGGATGCTAGAACTCGTGGGTGTCCGCGAACTGACTGGAAAAGATGCCGATCAAGGACTGTGGGCACGGGTGCAAGATGCCGTTGCCGCACTATCCGGCGTTGCTGGCAGCGTCATTACCCAAAACAGCGACAAGCAGGATATGAATATCCAGACCCTGATTCGGCTGGATCATAACAAGGCTAATACTATCTTCACCGAAATTGGAGCCACGAAAGACCCACAAAAACTGCAAGAGTACTTCGGGCAACTCTACAAAGATTTATTAGCTCACGCTCAAGCTGAAGAAGAAGTCGTCTATCCCAGAGTTCGTTCGTTCTACGGTGACGACAACACTCAAGAACTGTACGACGAGCAAGCCCAGATGAAGCGGATGCTCGATGAAATTAAAGCGATTAACCCCGCTAATGCCGACCAGTTCCGGTCAAAAATCAAGCAGCTCATGGATGTCGTTGGCGATCATATCCGTCAAGAAGAGTTCACAATGTTCCAGGCAATTGACAACAATTGCAGCAAGGAGCAAAAAGAGCAACTAGCTACCGAGTTCAAAGCAGCTAAAGCCAAGATTCAGAAAGAAATGGCATCTTCTATGAAGTAATAGCCAGCATTGTCCATCTGTACTGACTAGCAAGGAACTTAGCTGACATGTTCAGTCCCACCACCTCAAGTGGTGGTTTTCTGGTGAATAGAAGTGCAGAAGAAGGAAGAAATACACCCTCTCCTATGGCTTACAGCAGTTTTCTACAGAAGTGAAGTAAAGTTTGTAGGGGCGCACAGCCATGCGCCCTGACGGAGATTGTATTTCATCAACTTAAAAATAGCTGTATTTTTTGGAGAAGTTGAACTCGCAGGAAATGGGAAAGCGATCGCTTCCATCAACCATAAAAAAGAGTGAATGCTGGCAGCAGTAGAATAGTTATGAGCTAGCAGAGGTCAGAAAAGCCGAAGACAATATGTCAGTTGAAACTGTGACACTTCAGATCCCCGAAATACTCTATCAACGCTTGGCTAATACTGCCCGTGCTACTCAGCGACCTCTTGAAGAGGTTATACTCCATGCTTTACAAATAGGTAGCCCTCCGGAATGGGATAATGTGCCTCCTGAGTTTCAGGCTGACCTTGCTGCCCTAGACAAGTTGGATGACACTACGCTTTGGCAAATTGCCCGTAGCCACAAAACAGCAGCAGAGATGGAGCGATACAATACTCTATTGGCGAGTAACTCTAGCGGTACACTGACAGAGGCGGAACGTTTAGAACTGATGGCACTGCGACAGGAGGCTGACCGTTTCATGCTACTGAAAGCCCAAGCCGCGGTGTTACTTCGCTGGCGGGGTCATCGCGTACCAACTCCTTGAGCCGTTCGTGTCTGTATACATCCCTGAAAAATCACGAAATCAAATTGCTGAAACTGACTATAAGCGTTGCTGCTATTGCTTGACAAGTGAAGCCAATAGTGGAATTCCCATGACGCACGATCATATTCTGCCCATTTCTAAAGGTGGAGAAACAACCGTTGAGAATGTTTGTTTAGCTTGTCGCTCGTGCAATGAATTCAAGGGTGATGCGACTGAAGCTACAGACCCTTTGACGGGGGAAACTTTCCCCCTTTTTAATCCACGCCAACAGAAATGGTCAGACCATTTTGCTTGGAGTTCTGATGGCACAAGGGTTGAAGGTTTAACTGCTACTGGTCGGGCTACAATCGTTCGTTTGCAAATGAATAACTCAGTTATTATCGCTGCTCGTTGGCGCTGGACAATCAGTGGTTGGCATCCCCCCACTGACTAAACTCAAACAAAAGCTAGTTTAATACTTATGCTATAGAGATATTTCCGGCGAGGTTGCCACTATGAAAAAGCTAATCAACAACCCCGAGGACGTAGTTCGCGAAAGTCTCCAGGGAATGGCACTTGCCCATCCCAACTTGCTCAAAGTCCACTTTGACCCTTACTTTATCTATCGCGCTGACGCACCTGTCTCGAACAAAGTCGCGATTGTTTCGGGTGGGGGTAGCGGGCACGAACCGATGCACGGGGGGTTTGTCGGCGTTGGGATGTTAGATGCGGCCTGTCCCGGCGAAGTCTTCACCTCGCCCACCCCCGACCAAATGTTAGAAGCGGCTAAAGTTGTCAATAGTGGTGCGGGAGTTCTCAACATCGTCAAGAATTACAGTGGTGACGTGATGAACTTCGAGATGGCAGCAGAACTGGCTTACTCAGAAGGCATCCAGATATTCAATATCCTGATCGATGACGATGTTGCCGTCAAAGACAGTCTCTACACTCAGGGCCGTCGGGGTGTCGGGACGACTGTACTGGCTGAAAAAATCTGTGGTGCTGCTGCGGAACAGGGATATGACTTGAAACAGCTGGCCGAACTGTGCCGCAAGGTGAACCTCAATGGGCGCAGCATGGGAATGGCACTTACCTCCTGTACCGTTCCTGCCAAAGGTAGCCCTACGTTTCAACTGGGTGATGATGAAATGGAAGTCGGGATTGGCATTCACGGGGAACCGGGACGCCGACGCATGCCTCTTCAGTCAGCGGATGAGATTACCGAGCTATTGGCTACTTCTATCGTTGAGGATGCTTCGTATACCCGTACTGTGCGAGAATGGGACGCCGATCGCGGAGAATGGGTAGACGTGGAACTAACTGACCCTCCGTTCCAACCCGGTGACTCCGTGCTTGCTTTTGTTAATAGTATGGGGGGAACTCCGCTTTCAGAGCTGTATATTGTTTATCGCAAATTAGCGGAAATTTGCGATCGCAAGGGACTGCAAATTGTCCGTCACTTAATTGGGCCTTATATCACCTCTCTAGATATGCAAGGTTGCTCCATCACTCTGCTCAAGGTAGATGAGGAACTCATTCGATTTTGGGATGCGCCGGTGAAAACGCCAAGCTTACGCTGGGGACTATGATGAAGCACCGACAGGTTGAAACATCATCTTCAGTGACCAGCGCTCAGTGACCAGTGACCAGTGACCCGTTTTTGCGTACAGTTACCTTGTAGAGACGCGACATGTCGCGCCTCTACGTTGACCCCACCCATGTTCAACCTTTAGAAAGATGGTCACCAAAGAGCAAATCTTGCATTGGTTGCAGGCAATGGCGGTAGTTCTAGAACAAAATAAGGAGTATCTGACGGAACTGGATGCTGCCATTGGAGATGCCGACCATGGCATTAATATGCATCGAGGCTGGCAAAAAGTGGTCAGTCAATTACCTAGTGTTGCCGATCGCGATATTGGTAGCATTCTCAAAAGCGTTAGCATGAGTTTGATCTCCAGCGTTGGGGGTGCTAGTGGTCCGCTCTATGGCACGTTGTTTTTGCGGGCAAGTACGGTGGTAACGGGAAAGCAGGAACTTACAGATGAGGATATGGTTGCGCTACTGCAAGCCGCCGTAGAGGGAGTAGTGCAGCGCGGTAAGGCGAACTTAGGTGATAAGACAATGCTGGATGCTCTTTCACCGGCTTGTGATGCTTTTAAGCATGCTGTTTGGGAGGGTGCAAGTACCTTAGAGGCGATGCAAACAGCAGTAGCTGCGGCTCAAGAGGGAATGCAAAATACCATACCTTTAGTGGCAAAAAAGGGGAGAGCTAGTTACTTAGGAGAGCGAAGCAGCGGTCATCAAGACCCCGGTGCGACCTCGACTTATCTGATTCTCAAAACCCTCTACGAGACTCTTAGCGGTTAGACGCACAATACTAAGATCGGTTTACATTTGAGTCAGCATTCCCGATCAATGCTGTAAATTTTACCGTTAGCAAAAACCGTTTTAATCATGCTTTCCTCTGTCCTCAAAACTCCACCTCCTCCAATCCCTGAAATTATTGATCGGTTGCCCAATATTTCCGGTTGGGAAAAAGAAGTTGCTGAGGTGGTAAATCATCACGATCCCGTATTTTTAGGGAGTACCAATCTTCGCTTAGAGAATGTCACAGCAGCTTTTGCGATCGCGCTTCACCTGCACCAACCCACGATCCCCGCAGGCAAAAACGGCGAACCGATCAGCAACTTGCTCTATATGTTCGAGGAACGAGGGGACAATGACAAGGCTAGAGCCTTGCTCAATGGCTACAGCCGCATCGCAGATCTTATCCCCGAACTGGTTGCCGATGGCTGCAATCCTCGCATCATGCTCGATTTTTCCGGCAATCTCCTTTGGGGATTACGGCAAATGCGAGGGGGAGACATTGTAGAAAAGCTCAAACGCATTGGCATCGACGGAGTGTATCGACCCTATGTAGAATGGCTGGGGACGATGTGGAGTCACGCCGTTCTACCGTCCACCCCAATTCCCGATATCAAGCTGCATATTAGGGCATGGCAGCATCATTTCGCCGCTATTTTTGGGTGGGAGGCACTATCGAAAGTGAAGGGATTTTCTCCCCCAGAACGCGCTCTCCCCAATCATCCCGATACTCTGTTTGAATTTGTTAAAGCTCTCAAACAAGCTGGATATCGTTGGGTACTGGTTCAAGAACATTCAGTTGAAACCCTAACCGGTCAACCTCTACAAGACAAGCATTTGCCACACCGTCTCGTTGCTCGTAATTCCTACGGCGAAACGTTGAGCATTACGGCGTTAATTACAACTCAAGGCTCGGAGCGAGATGTAGTAGGGCAACTACAACCTTACTACGAAGCTAAAACGTTGTCTCGCCAGCCACTGGGGGCTGTTTCCGTACCGCCACTCGTTACGCAAATTCGAGAGGGTGAACAGGGCAGCGTGATGATGGACGAATTTCCTCAGGCATTCCAACAAGTGTGGTATGGGATGGCACGTCAGGGTAGAGGAAAGACTGGCGTTGTGGGCATGAATGGTACGGAGTATTTGGAACTGGTGGAAGCTGCTGGTTATAAGCCTGAAGATTATCCCGCCTGTCAAGCGATCGGTCAACACCAAGTTTGGCAGCGAGTTTCACTAGAGCGTTGCACGCCAGAAGCTGTCACCCAGGCAATTGAACAGTTGCAGCAGATTAACCCCAACTTTCACATGGATGCTGCCTCATGGACTAACGATCTTAGTTGGGTCAAGGACTACGAATCTGTTTTGACTCCAATACAGCAACTCAGTGCTTTGTTTCACCAAAAAACTGACCCTTTACTCAAATTGGAGGCAAAAGCTAAGAATTTCAGGGGGTATGGTTATTCTTCTGTAGTCCCCCTGACCAAGCAATCCCGCTACCGCGAAGCACTGATGAATAATCTTTTGCTTCAAAGCAGCTGTTTTCGTGAGGATCAAACTGGGATTTGGGCTGATTATGCTGGAGAGATTTATCGGCGAGCCCAAGCGCAGCTGCAACGCAATTTCTAACGGTATATTCTCTATCCAACATCATTATATGGATTGGAGGCAGCGCTTCAAGGGAAAGTGAATTATACTCGAAAATGTCACTTGTCTTCTTTCATTTTCGCAGAAAATAGACCGTTAGCTTCGTATCACGTTAATATCTCGCTTTGCGATCGCATTCCTCATATTCCGCTGGGCTAGCGCCCGGTTAGTGCTTAGGACAACGCTTCACTTCACGCGATCGCACGCCCTGACAGGCGATCGGGTCATTGAGCGACCCCTCCTGTTTTCTACCGAATCATAACGATTCTTTAATTATTGTTACTGCCACATGGTATGATGACCTTGGCTAATGTGAATCAAGCTAGCTTCTAGACTGGCTTTTGCTGCTACCCGTGAACTTGTCAAACGACTCTTCTCAACCGACATCGGTAACGGCAGAACTCTCTCAACCGAGTTCTCCACCGTCCCCAAACGGTTCTTCAATGCAGGAGTACTATCAACTCAAACAAAAATTGTTGTTAGTCACCTTGGCATTGACAGGGATAATCTTTATCTCTGTCTGGATCTTTTACTCACTGAACGTTGCCTTGAATTATTTGCTCGGCGCGTGCACAGGTGTGGTTTACTTGAGAATGTTGGCTAAAGATGTTGAGCGACTGAGCGGGCAAAAGACAAGTCTTAGCAAGGCTCGGTTCGCTGTGTTTATTGGGTTGATTATAGTAGCAACTCAATGGCATCAACTACAAATTGTTCCCATTTTTTTGGGATTTTTGACTTATAAGGCCACACTCATTGTCTACATGGTGCAATCCTTTATGCCACCTGACTCTCAAAAAGTCAAGTAGTCGAGGTATCCTGCACGGTCGATTTCTGGGGAAACTTCCATAAATGGAAATGTACAGTGTCTTAAACGCCCTCAATACCTTTCCCCTTGCCAAATTGGAAGTAGGTCACCATTTCTACTGGCAATTGGGCAATCTGAAACTGCATGGGCAGGTTTTTCTTACCTCCTGGTTTGTCATCGCAATTCTAGTGGCCGCTTCAATCGCTGCTACTCGGAACATCCAACGAATTCCCAACGGCATCCAAAATTTCATGGAGTACGCCTTGGACTTTATTCGGGATTTGGCGAAAAACCAGCTCGGTGAAAAAGAGTACCGCCCTTGGGTGCCATTTATTGGCACGCTGTTTCTGTTTATCTTCGTCTCCAATTGGTCGGGTGCTCTAGTTCCCTGGCGGTTATTTGAGATACCAGACAGCGAGCTAGCAGCTCCAACCAATGACATCAATACGACAGTAGCACTGGCGTTACTGACTTCTTTAGCGTACTTTTACGCGGGTTTTAGCAAGCGCGGTTTAGGGTACTTTAAAAAGTACATCGAACCTACGCCGATTCTATTACCCATCGCGATTTTAGAAGATTTTACCAAACCCCTTTCCCTAAGCTTCCGTCTGTTCGGTAATATTCTGGCTGACGAGTTGGTGGTAGCGGTGTTGGTACTGCTGGTTCCCCTGTTTGTCCCCGTCCCCGTAATGGCGTTAGGCTTGTTTACCAGTGCTATTCAAGCTCTAGTATTTGCGACCTTAGCCGCCGCTTACATTCATGAGGCGATGGAGGGGCACGGTGGTGAAGAGCATGAGGAGCATTAAAGCTTGCCCTCAGTTGATGTAAAACGTGAGTTTTGGCTTTTGAATTAAGAACTCAAAACTCGAACTTTGTGTTGTTGGTGTTTTGTACTGAAGTTAAGGAAAAAAATCATGAACCCAATAGTTGCTGCTGCTTCTGTTATCGCTGCTGCTCTGGCTATTGGTTTAGCCGCTATTGGCCCTGGTATTGGTCAAGGTAATGCAGCTGGTCAAGCTGTAGAAGGAATTGCTCGTCAACCAGAAGCAGAAGGCAAGATTCGTGGCACCCTGCTGTTAACACTGGCCTTCATGGAATCCCTAACCATTTACGGTTTGGTTATTGCCCTGGTTCTGCTGTTTGCTAACCCCTTCTCGTAACACTTGATTCAAGCACTCAGGCAATCTTAATGAACTTGTCTGAGTGCTACAAAATTTTTCGGCAACCCGTACAAAGTTATCCCCTTCCCAACTAATGAGCTGACTTTTTTTAAGCTGTGGGATTCTGAAAATAATGATGACACATTGGACAATTCTACTGGCTGTCGAAACAGCTGAAACCGCTGCCAAAGAAGGGGGCTTATTTGATTTTGATGCCACCCTGCCTTTAATGGCGTTGCAATTTCTTCTCTTGGTGGTGGTGTTGAATGCCGTGTTC
>DATNPC010000403.1:0-6119 GCA_036703375.1 Allocoleopsis sp. | reverse complement strand
GGCTGACCAACAAACAACGAACAACAAACAACTAATAACGAACAACTAACGATTGTTGTACCAGCGAAGAAACATCTTCTCTACCTCTACCCAGACAAACAGTGAGGTACTAAAGCCAAGGCAAATGGCAAGTTCTGGCAGCGTAAGCGCTCGCGTCCCAAAGAAGTCTTGCAGGAAGGGTACGTAGATGAGCAACAATTGCAATGCCGTGGTCGCCGTTACAGCCCAAAGCAAATAAGGATTACCCAATGGATTTAACTCGACCACTAGACGGGTATTGGAACGAACCGCTATGGCGTGGCCCATTTGAGCAATACAGAGACTGGTAAATATCATCGTTTTCCATTGTTCGGGGAAGTATTGATGAGCCAATGCCATCAACGCGATATTGACAATTCCGAAAATAATACCAATCCGCACCATATAAGACCCCAAACCCCTAGCAAAAATACTCTCGCGGGGGCTAAAGGGCGGACGCTTCATTACATCCGGTTCTGCGGGTTCGACGGCTAGGGCGAGAGCGGGTAAACCATCGGTAACGAGGTTCATCCAGAGAATTTGTAAGGGTGAGAGGGGAACCTCTTGCAATCCCATCAAAGGCGCAGCTGCAATGGTTAAAACTTCACCGATGTTGCTACCCAGGATGTACTTAATAAATCGGCGAATGTTATTGTAAACCGTTCGACCTTCCTCCGTCGCCGCGACAATGGTGGCGAAGTTATCATCGAGCAACACCATATCGCTCGCTTCTTTACTCACATCCGTGCCGGTAATCCCCATGGCAATCCCAATGTCGGCTTGTTTGAGCGCGGGTGCATCGTTGACGCCATCACCCGTCATCGCCACGAATCTGCCGCGACGCTGGAGTGCCTGCACGATCCGAAGTTTATGTTCGGGGGCAACGCGTGCGTAGATGCTCACTAAGTCTACTTGTTGTTCGAGTTCGTCTTGAGACAACTTTTGTAGCTCTTGACCCGTCAAAACGCGATCGCCATCTGAGGCAATTCCCAAGTCTAGCGCGATCGCTCTAGCGGTTAGCTGATGGTCGCCGGTAATCATCACGGGTCGAATCCCGGCATCTCGGCACCGACGCACGGCCTCCCGTACCTCTGGGCGCGGGGCATCCAACATCCCGACTAGTCCCAGCCATACCAAGTCTTGCTCAGCTGCTTCGCTCGCCTCTTCTCCTTCTTCTGGCAAAATCTCCAGTGGCTGATAAGCAAATCCCAGCACCCGCAATCCAGCCCCTGCCATTTGGTTGTTTTGCTCTAAAATCTGCATGCGTCGAGTATCCGTCAGCGTATCAACTCCTTGGTAATTCTGAGCCGAACGACAACGCTCCAACACCAACTCGGGCGACCCCTTCGTAAACATTATGTAAGGGCTGTTGGTGGGCAGATGGATCGCGGACTGGTCGGGCGGCACCTCGCAGATGACGCTCATGCGTTTGCGCTCGGAGGAGAAGGGAAATTCACCGACCCGACGGATCTGACGCGAGATGGGTTCTTTGTCAACACCGCCTTTTCCGGCAAGGACAACCAGCGCTCCTTCGGTCGGGTCTCCTAAAATCGTCCACTCGCCCTCGTCATGCTGCAAAATCGAATCATTACACAGCGCACAAGCGAGTAGGAGGGGTTCTAGTTCCGGATACTGCTCTAGAGCAACGGATGACCCGTCGAGTTGAAACTCTCCTGTTGGGGCATAGCCTTCACCGGTCACCTTAAACGTGTGGTTGGGTGTATCTACCCGTTGCACCACCATTTTGTTTTGAGTCAGGGTACCCGTTTTATCCGAGCAAATGGTGGTAACGCTGCCTAGGGTTTCCACCGCTGGCAGTTTACGAATCAGGGCGTGGCGACGCACCATGCGTTGCGTGCCTAAGGCTAAGGTGACGGTGATGACGGCTGGTAAGCCTTCTGGAACGACAGCAACCGCCATGGAGAGAGAAACTTCTACCAGTTCTTGTAGCACGCTCAAATCGCCGCTACTACGCAGCAAGCCCAAGCCGATGACTACAGCTACCAGCACGAGGGAACCCGATACCAAGACGTTCCCTAACTGAGTCATGCGCTGTTGTAGGGGTGTTGGTTCGCTTTCGACCCCTTGCAGCATTTCGGCAATTCGACCCAGTTCCGTCTTCATCCCGGTGTTGGTCACGAGGACGGTGCCTCTGCCCTGGACGACTTCGGTTCCCTGAAACACTAAATTAATGCGATCGCCTAATGCGGTATCTTCTGGGAGAGTTAACTTAGCTTGCTTACTCACGGCATGGGCTTCTCCAGTGAGTGCTGATTCCCGCACTTGCAGGTTTGACTCCTCAATCAGGCGTCCATCTGCTGCGATCTGCACGCCAGCTTCTAGGAGCATAATATCGCCAGGAGCGAGCTGCTTGCTGTCTACCTCAATTGGTTTCCCGTCACGCATCACTCGTACTTTAGGGGAAGCCAGGTTCTTGAGCGCAGCGAGCGCTTTTTCTGCACGGCTTTCCTGGAGATAGCCCAAAACACCGTTGAGGATGACAATCAACAAAATCGCGATCGTATCTTTAAACGGTACTTCTCCTGGAGAGAGGGCTCCTTTTTGTAGAGCCACTAGATCGAGCGCCCCAGAAACGACCGCTACTGCTATCAGCATCAGCAACATGATGTTGGTAAACTGATCGAGGAGGATAGCCCAGGAACTGCGACCAGCTGTTTCCTTGAGTTCGTTCAAACCGTAGTGTTGTAGACGATCCGATACCTGTTGGGAGGTCAAGCCCGTTTCAGGGTCACTGCTCAGTTCTGAAAGCGATTGTTTGACATCTAGTGTGTGCCACACTTTTCCAGAGTCAGGCAAAGAATTTGAACGAGTTAAGGGAGTCACGGGAGATGTTTTCTTGAACACGATATGCCCTCGATCATAGTCTGAAAGACTTGTTGACTGGGAGCCTTCGGCTATCGCTCACTAGCCACAAAGCACCAGTTTGCATCCATTTCGCTACGTTCCTCATCTGTTTATTTGCCAATAACGACACCCTTCAATCAGCGCGGTGTCGCTCAGCGCTCGCGTGCCACTTCTCCCAAACCGGGCAGCACGGGTAAGTTTGGCACGAAAACCGTTACTGCTTTGGGAATGAGACGAAATTTCGCTGGGGTGTACGTTACGATTTCGCCATCAGCATTGATGGGTTGAGGTTTGCGAGTGTAAACTTCAAATTCCTTGCCCTTAAGAGTCCGCACGTCCGGCCAGTCTGCATGCCTGCCTCGCCACATGGCGGGCAGTAACAAAACAATCTGCCACCAGTGCTTGCATTCGAGGCTATACAGATCCAATCGTTCGTCATTAATCGCCGCATCATCAGCCACAGCCATCCCACCGCCATAGTATCGTCCGTTTCCCACAGCAATTTGCACGCTTTGGACTTGAATTGAAGTGCCACCCATACGAATTTCGGCTCGAAAGGGTCGAGATTTCCAAATTACTTTAAGGGCTGCTACGGCATAAGCCAAGACACCCCAACGGCGCTTGTCTTGTTTGCTGAGTTGCCTGGTGATTTGCACGCTTAATCCCAAACTGGCGACATTAAAAAAGTATTTGTTATTGACTCGACCTAGGTCAATCCGCCGACTGTAACCCGTGGCAATTACCTGACAAGCTTCGGGTATGGATGGAGGAATGCCCAAGGTACGCGCCAAGTCATTCGCTGTTCCCAGCGGTAAAATTCCCAAGGGAAGCTGAGTATCGATTAATCCCTCGATAGCGGCATTCAACGTGCCATCACCACCCCCCACGATCGCTAAATCAACGCGATCGCGATAATGACGAATAATGTTGGGTAACTGATGCGGTTTTGCGGTGGACTCTTCCACAACATCAAAACCCAGCGCTCGCAACTGGCTGACTGCCTGGGATAAATTTTTATGGCCTTGTCGAGAGTGGCGATTCACCAGCAACAGCGCTCGCTGAGTCATGCTGCGCCTCATTAATTGGGATTACAGTAATCACTTTGGCAAAATTTTTGAAAAAAGACTATACCGGCAAGAGGGATTGTTTTCTAATCTCATCGTTCAATTAAGCGATGAGAAGAGGTGATGGGTAATGGGTAATCGGGAAGAAGTCTCTATAGTGATTACCGTTAAAATTGATAGCGAACGCTAAAGTAAAAGCCCTCATCTTGTGCATTTTCCCCTCGATCGTCGAGCTTAATTAGCGGATAACCATAGTCTAATCGCATGCTCAGTCCGGGTTCGGGTTCCCAAAGTAACCCTATACCCAGACCCGCTAAGAACCGTTGCGAGGGTAAAAATTGGTTGATTGGATTGTCAGGGGAATTCCAGACATAACCCGCATCGAAAAACGGAGCTAACTGGAACGTGCTTGCCCCAGCTTCATTTCGCTCTAAGGAGATACGGTCTTCAATTGAGAAGCGCACGCCATTGTCACCAGCTCGGATGTTTTGTCGGTAGCCTCGTAAAGATTGACCTCCGCCGATGACAAATTGTTGAGAGGGCAGTAGACTATCGGGCGTTAGCTGAAGGTCTGCTCCTACAATTAAAAAGTTATTTTCATTGAGAATTTGTACGCGCTGCACTTGAGCAAGCCAACTGAAAAAGCGTCCATCGGGTTCGGGCTTGGGATTAACGGTCGCATCAAATATACCCAAACCGAAACTAAAAAGCGATCGCAAAGACCAAGCACCCTGAACATCTCGGTGTACGTAATCTTGTCCAAACTTAAGGACGCTGGTTTGAGTCACGCCGTCCACATCAGCACCGGGACTGGGGAAGCCAAAGTCGCCAATCTGGGTCTGATTCCGTTGCCAAGCAAAGCCCAAGGATAAGGCAAACTCTTCGCGAGGGTTACGTATCAAGGGTTGACGGAAACTGCCTTCATACAGCTGGGAATTTCCCTCAATATTAAACAGATCGCTCAGCTTTACATCAGACTCAACGATTTTATTCCAAGTGAGTGCAGTTCTCAATTGTATGGTGCCATTCATTGGATTGACTGGCAACTGATAGCTCAATTCCAAATTGTCAGAGCCACTCCTAGTGGTGTGGTAGTAGGAAGTCGCCACTTGGTCTCCATAACCGGTTAGGTTGCGATAAAGCAAGTTCAGACCCAACCGTTCGGAACCGACGCTAGGTGGTGAATAATTATCAATCCCGACACTGCCTTCAAAAGGGTCAGCTTCGGTCACGCGAACGATCAGAATACTTTGTCCGGTTCGACCCGTTGCTCGCAGGCTGGCTTCCACATTCTCAAACAAGGGGTCAGCTCGTAGCAGTCGTAATTGATCTTCCAACTTAGCCGTGTTGAGAGGCGTCCCAGCCCCCAGTTGGACTCGCGTGCGGACATAGTCGGGATTGACTCGGCGCGTTCCTTCAATCTGGATTTCTGCCAAACTTCCCTCAATTACGCGGATTTGTACGACGCCATTGGCAATCTGTTGATCGACCAGAATTGCTCTAGAGGTAATATAGCCCCGCTCCAAGTACAACTGGGTAATCGCATCTGCCACTTCTCTGAGTTGTTCCACACTCAGGGAACGGCCTTCGTAGCGTTGCACGATGGGATTGAATTGCTCCGGACTAAAGACAGTACTGCCAATCACTTCGATTTTTTTCACGGGAACCGTTGGCGTATCAGAAGGAGTTGGCGAGGATTGACTGGGAGGTTCTGAATTGGAGGGTGGTTGTTCTAGAGTAGGGGGTTTCTGTGGCTCTAGGGGGCGGGGTGTAGGGTTTGGGGGAGGTTGTAAGAAGCGGTCTTCATTGGGATTAGGTCGTAGATTGCTGGGTGTAATGCCGGGGTTTTGTGCAGGAGTAACCGGTGAATTCTGTGCCTGCAAATACATCTCAGAGGAAAGGTTGGGTAAGAAGTACGGTTCAACAGCTTCTTGACCGTTTAAGATAGCTTCGCGAGCAAAGTGGGGTGCGACCGAAAAGCTTTCTATGGGCGAAAGCGTCTTACCTAGAAGCATCCCAGGCGGAAACAGAGTGTTACTAACCGAGTCTGCGTCCACTTTCGCCATGGCTAGCAACGGATTTGGAGTCACTGCCCTAGTGGTTACACTGCCAGGTGTAGCAAGAGCAGAGCTACTTTGAAACAGCACCATGACCGTGCTACCGATGCAAGTC
>DATNPC010000402.1:0-4726 GCA_036703375.1 Allocoleopsis sp. | reverse complement strand
CAATCGTGCAACCGGGGCAAAAGCATCTCAAGCGAGTGATTGCAGAGATGGGGGGCAAGAACGCCATTATTGTTGATGAAAGTGCGGATCTCGATCAAGCCGTTGCGGGTGCCGTACAGTCGGCGTTTGGCTATAGCGGTCAGAAGTGTTCGGCTTGTTCGCGAGTAATTGTCTTAGAACCCGTGTATGATGCTTTTGTGGAACGGTTCGTAGAAGCAACGCGATCGCTAAACGTTGGGCCAGCCGAAGCCCCCAGTACTCAAGTCGGTCCAGTGATTGATGCCAATGCGAGAAATCGTATTCGCGAGTACATCGAGAAGGGGCGTCAAGAATCCGAAGTCGCATTGGAAATGCCAGCACCGGATACGGGTTACTTTATTGGACCAACCATATTCAAGGGCGTTGCCCCCGATGCCACAATTGCCCAAGAAGAAATCTTTGGCCCGGTTGTTGCCGTCATCCGAGCGAAGAATTTCCAAGACGCGCTGGATATTGCTAACAGTACCAACTTTGCCCTAACGGGTGGCTTGTACTCTCGGACGCCCTCCCATATCGAGCAAGCCTCGGTTGAGTTTGAAGTGGGTAACTTCTACATTAACCGCACAATTACAGGTGCTATAGTGGCACGCCAACCCTTTGGTGGCAGCAGGCTGTCGGGTATCGGTTCCAAAGCCGGTGGCCCCGATTACTTGCTGCAATTCTTAGAACCTCGCACGATTACGGAGAACATCCAACGTCAAGGTTTTGCGCCGATTGAAGGGGCAGACTAAACGTTGTTCGTAGGGGGCAGTGCCCCCGTGCCTGCCCCACAATCTTGACGGGACAACCACAGGGGGATTGCCCCTACAGACAACTTGTGTTCAACTGAGTTGAGAACCGCCATCAAACAATCGGCATTCTTCAAGCCGGAAGGGAATCAATCACACTGACTAGGATTAAACCGTGCAGGGTTTTTTGAATCTAAACAAACCAGCGGGATTAACCTCCCATGACTGCGTCGCCAGAGTGCGGCGCTTGGTGCGACTTAAGCGAGTCGGCCATGGGGGAACATTAGATCCAGCCGCTACAGGTGTTTTACCAATTGCACTTGGCCCAGCAACGCGGTTGTTGCAGTATCTACCGCAAGATAAGGCATATCACGCAACGATTCGGCTGGGAGTGAGGACGACAACGGATGACTTGGAAGGGGAGATGATTGCCACTGAGTCAACCACTGGATTGACGCTAGAGAGTATCTTGCCATTACTCCGACAGTTTGAAGGAACAATTCAGCAAGTGCCGCCGAGTTACAGCGCGATTCAGGTTAAGGGTAAGCGCTTGTATGAGTTAGCGAGAGCGGGTGAAGCAGTTGAAGTACCCGAACGGACGGTGGACGTTTATAAAATTGACGTGCTGGATTGGCGTCCGGGAGAGTTGGCAGAAATTGATGTAGCCATTGCCTGTGGTTCTGGAACCTATATTCGCGCGATCGCACGGGATTTGGGAACCTTGCTCAAGACCGGCGGCACCTTAGCCTCCCTGATACGTACCCGAAGCTGCGGCTTCAATCTCCCAGAGAGTCTGACGTTAGAGGACTTGGAAACTCAACTGCAACAAGAAACGTTTCAGCCAATTCCACCCGCGATCGCATTAAGACATTTGGCATCAGTTAGCCTACCGACTGAAGAGACTCGCCGTTGGTATCTAGGACAACGTCTCCCTTGGCCAGAGTCCCCAACCGATCCCTCTACCACTACCCTACGAGTTCTGGACGAACAGAGTAATTTTTTGGGCATCGGGGAATTCATTTACGCTGAAAATGGACTCATCCTGGCTCCCAGACTGGTTTTTACCTCAGCACAGGGAAAGTGACTCTTACTGAGAAATCTCTAGAAAGACAGGGATGAAATCTCAGTAACGACTTTCATCCGACCTCGGCACAAAGCATGCAGCAAGCGATCGACAGCTGCTCTCTCATCATCAGTCAGCGAATCCCCTAACACGGCTGCCATTAATCCATAGCGATCGGCCAGTGTAATTTTTCCAGAATTACTGACTTGAGCGAACAAATCAGATATAGCCCCTGGTAAGAGAACGTGGTGTGTCATAGAACAGCAAAAAATTGACACTTTGTCCCCAATATGAACTATTTTCCCCAGCTAGGGGATATGGGTCAGACCCCGCACCACTTGATGAAGCGTTGATAAAGTCAACGTAGAGACGCGACATGTCGCGTCTCTACAAGGAAACTGTACGTAAAAACTGGTCACTGGTCACTGAAGATGAAACTCTTGCACAAGTCGAGGTATTGTTTGGAGAGACTCTCGTTGTTGCACAGATATGGCAGTCGCTAAGGCAATTAGGACAAAGCTCAATACTGAAACATCGACCAGTAAATCTTTGCCCTCTGCCCTCTGCCTTCTGCCCTCTGCCTTCTCTAAATTTTACCCAGCCACCTTCATGAGTGTAGACCTTCAAAAGCCTCAGTCCAGCGAGACGCAACAGCGTTCATCACTGCTCAAAAAAGGACTCATTATTGTTATCACCTTAGTATTCGTTGCGACTTGTTCGGTTGGAGCAATGCTTACTATTTCAGGAGGAATGATGTTTGCCGGAAAACGCCCCACGACTATTGGTATTCAACCCTCAGGGCAACTATTATCCTGCCCTAGGACACCCAACTGTGTGAGTAGCTTCAGTCAGGATGCTACCCATAGCATCGAGCCATTGACCTATCAATCAACACCAACTGAAGCAATGGCTCACCTCAAAAGCGTAATTCAGGATATGGAGAGAACAAAAATCATCACAGAAACAGGCAATTACCTCTATGCAGAATTCAAAAGTAAGCTGATGGGGTTTGTTGATGATGTGGAGTTTTTAATAGATGACAGTGCTAAAGTCATTCACGTTCGCTCTGCGTCGCGCTTAGGCGAGTCTGACTTAGGTGTGAACCGCCAACGCATCGAAACCATTAGAGCTAAGCTGAACGCCGTGAAAAGCGAATAAGCGGCTCTTCATGCTCAATTGGTACAACCTGCTCACTGCTCACTGCTCACTGCTCACTGCTCACTGGCCACTGCTCACTGCTCACTGCTTGGGCTGGCGATTCTGAGTATCCAGAAACTTAAGCTGTCGATACAGCATTGAAATTAAGGGTAAATCCACACCCACTGCTTTAGCAGCACGCATAGGATTACCGAACATCGTCTCAATCTCCATCGGACGCCCTTCATCGTAGTCAATTTTCATGCTGGTGCGGTAGGGCGTCATCTTTTCTGTATGGTCCAGCATCTGTTGGATAAAGAGATCGGGGATAATGCGACCCATGGAGGCAGCACCCGCAGCAACTTCAGCCATCAACTGTTCGACTAACGACCGAGCATATTCATCAGCCATCAATTCATTGGTTGTGGCATTCAGAACAACAGAAAGCCCGTTGTAGGGAATATTCCACACCAATTTTTTCCATCGAGCCAGCAGCAAGTCTTCTGCTAATGCCATCGGGATGCTAGCCCGCTCAAAATCATCAGCAATCTGACGCATCCGCTCAGTAATATCACCAAGTTGATAGTCTGGGAGATATTCGCCAAGCACAATTTGTTTGTAGTTGAGGTGGTGGATATGTCCTGGTCCTACCTTATTAGAACAAAGAAAGCACAAGCCTCCCATCACCCGTTTTGAACCGACAATCTGAGCAACGTCTTCCTCTATACCCAAGCCATTTTGTAAGACCAAAACCACGCCGTCTTCTTTAATCGTGGTTGGCAGCATCTCCGGCAGCAAGTGGTTCTGCGTCGTCTTCAGTGCCACGATCGCAACATCACAGGGTGGCATCTTGGCGGCATCATTATAAGCATTGACGTGGGGGAGCGTGAAGTCCCCGTCGGGGGACTCGATCGCTAAACCAAAGTCTCTCACATAGTCATAATCGCTATGCAGCAGGAAGTGAACTTCTACACCCGCTCGTTGCAAACAAGCACCATAGTACCCACCGAGAGCTCCGGTACCCAAGATGGCGTAACTGCGATGAGACATGAGTACTTATCCCAAATAGTGCTGATTGGTAGACGGTAGTTGCGGTGCAGTTATCACTCCGACTCCATCGGGAGTGAAGCGAGCAACTTCTAATCTTAGCGGTAATTGGCTGACTGGCGCTGGTAGCATTTCGCCCCGGAAGTCCAGAAGCTGAACGATCAGCAGATACGCGATCGCTAATAGGATGGAAATCGCACCTGTGATAATGGCAACAATTTTAGAACGATTCATCGAGGGCCTCGAAAGTAGAGTGTTTGGCTGTACCTATATCAAAACTGTGCCATAGACTTCTACTCCTCAACACAACTCGCACTATTTTTTAGGGCTTAAATAGTCAGACTATGAACTATGCAATTTTTTTTCGCCATCTAACAGCTAACTCAATCAGTAAGAATTAAGCCATTGGATAGATGTGACAACCTGACCAAGTCTTGCACTATCCAAAGCTTAGGGCTATCGTTACCCAACTCCAACTCAAAAATTCTTAATATTTGGTTTATAAATTAGCCCTAAACACTGGATAATGATGCGATAAGCAATTACCCAAGCTAAGGAAATTGCTTTTAGTTTAATAACAAGTGTGAAGCAATTCCTCAGTTCCCCAGAGGTTCTGGGTAGAGTCCTAATAACAGAAAATAGTCTCAATACTGTCCCTATTGAGACTGAGGTAAACAGCTCAAAATTTAAAACTCCAAATGACGAACTCTAA
>DATNPC010000401.1:0-33915 GCA_036703375.1 Allocoleopsis sp. | reverse complement strand
ACACAAGTCGTGGTACCTTCATAAATCGCTTCAATGAGGTTGTAACCAGCAATAGTAATATTCATATTCGTTAATTAACTCAATACAATAATAATTTTCCCAATCTATAACGACTGGATAGGCTACACCCTTCTCCAAGTTGGGAAGAATTCCTATTGCTTCGACTGTAATCTATGCTCACCACGAGCCTCAAGATTGCAACACTTTTCTACAAAAGTGAAGCTCTCTTGAAGGGGCGAAGCATTCGGGGCAGAATTCATCGTTCAAATCCTAGATTTCACATCCGAATGCTTCGCCCTACTTCTAAATTTTGCTGATAGGATGAGGATGCGGAGAGTGTTCCTCTCTGTCTGCCCAGCCGAGCGTCATCTGGTTCAGTTATTCCTACTCCGCTGCACTAGCCAGCACTCCAAGTAATGGGCGCACTGGGATATGAATCCAGAGAGGATAAATCGGCTTTTGGGTTTGTTTCCTCATCAAGTACATTAACCACTTGGTTATATAAATCCTCTGCCTGTTGCAGAGAGTCTCCAATACTGGTTAAGCCCAGTTTTCCGAATTCGGAGAGCGCTCCCATCAAGTGGAAAATATTGCCGGTTTTGGTGCTGCTATCAAAATGCAACCGTTGGTGAGCGACAATATCCATTAAGTCATTCGGCATTAACCCTTTGTAACGGTCTTTTTGCACGTTATCTGAGGCAATGTAGTACTTGGCTGTTCCCTGATGGCTGTAAAACAGACCCGTAGACAGGTCATAGCGACCATTCGTCAAAAACTTGAGCGTCATAAACGGATGAGTCGTGCCACCTTTACGCAGGTTGATTTCAATCGCTTGTAAATCCCATGCCGGGCCCGAACTCTCAGGACGATGCACCGCGACAAAATCGACTCCATAGCGCTCGATCGCACCTTTTTGCGCCAGAACTCGACCCACTCGCATCCCTAGCTCTTGCAAGCGCAAGCGATAAGCTTCATCAGCGGGGAATTTGCACCCTAGATAAATCTGTCCGTCCGGGCCACCTAGGATTTGATCGTGAGTCGAGAGAATTTGTACCTCACCTGCTGGAGTAATATATCCTTGAACGCTGGGCGATCGCTTCTCGTCTCCTTCAATAAATGCCTCAACAATTGCCCCTAACTCTGGAATGCGACTGGCAAAATTTTCCCAAGTCTCGGCACTAGCTTGGAACCTCAGATGTTCCATACTATTACGAATTGCCGTGACTCGCTCGCCATGAGACGCTTGTCCCGGTGCCATCTGTGAAATCTTTCTCAAATCAAGCAGGGCATTGCCTTCTCCCGAAAAGCCCTCGTTGAGTTTAATCACCATCCGCTTGAGTTGAGGCTGACGTTCCCATAACTCAGCGGCGGCTTTGGCTAAATCGTTAGCATTCCGCACCGGTTCGCTGCCATCGGGATAAGGCACACCGCTCATCTCAAAAATTTCTCGGCTACCGCTTTTTGTCCCCCAGTACAGTAAATCGGGATCGGGGGCCAGCAAGGGAACACCGAGTCTCACCGATAGCTCCCGCTCTAGATCGGTGGAGTTATAACAAATCATGTAGGATTTCTCAGGTCGTAGGGCTTGACGAATTCGCTCCATTAAACGGGGGCGCTCTAAAATCTTTTGGCTGAGAGGTTTGAGGGAAGCATCGTAAGTCGAAAGCAGCAGTAAGCGATCGCGGGCATGAGAGAAGGGAATCCCAGGCAGTAACTGCAAATAGTAATCAATGATAATCGGTGACAGAGGAACTGCCGTAATGTAAATCAACCGAGTGCGGGGGTTTCGCAGACGAATCAACGAAAACAACAGCCGTTCTTCGTAGTGCAGAAAGCCTTGAATTTTTTTGAGTTCTCGCTGATCCATGCTGACAGAAGGCACCACAACAATATCGCGATCGCCTTGGTCAAATAGATCGACAGTAGACCAGCGTTCGCGCAACTGGTTTTGCAGTAACCGAAATTGCTCTGCTTGCGTAGAGGAGGAAGGATTTAACGTTTGCATCGCCCCAGACCCGCCTAAAGCTTGATAAATGCAATCTTAACGGTTACAGGGAGATTGGTTAATACAACGTTATCAAGTTGTAGTTCCCAGGAAATGACCAGAGGCCGCCGAGAAAGCCCCATTAGTGGTGAGGCAGATATTTTGAGCGAGTGCGAATACCGCCAATACCACAAGTGAGGATGATAGGCGGGTCAACGATCAATGATAATGTTTTAGACTCAGTAAGCTGAGCATGAGGAGTCATTCAACTCGTGCCCCGATCGCACCGCTCGTGCAACACACAAGGGCATGAACTCGGTAGACTATGGGGAGTGATTACTCTACTCAATAGCGCTGCTGAGCGAGTTCCCGGATTAGGGAGATCCGATTATTGAGATAGTTGCTCACGATGTCGAGCTGTTCGCCATCGAGCGATCGCTCCTGCTTGAATTGCTTGATTAGCCACTGTACCAAGCTCGCATCATCGAGTTGCAGCAGAAGATTGGCTTGAGTTGTTTCAATTAAAGACCACAACTGACGCAACATTGTGGGAGTCATAAAATCTCCTTTTTACGTAAACGCCCGTGCTGGGCAGGGGCATGGGGAAAGCTGTTCTTCTAGTACCTCTTGGTGATTCAGTTCAGAACACGACTAAACTTAACAATTCCTTTAAACTCTCTTTGTCTTTTTTACGATAACTGATCTAAAGAGATCTGCGATCGGATCGCCCAAGGGATCACACAAGACGATACAAGAGTTACTAAATGCTTTACAAAGTGATGAGTAACTTGATACGCCTCTAACCTTTGCTCTGTCCTAAGTTGGATGCCTTCGGGGGCACAAGGAGTTTAGCTCGAATGGCACTGATTGACAGCACTTTTCTGTAGGAGTCAAGTGTAGTTCTTACTCGGGAACGGACTTGCTGTGACCAGGGTTAATGCGATCGCGTTCAGAGTTCGGAGCGGCTATCGTCACTTGGTATCAGGCGGTACATAGAATTTGCTTAGGGAAAAAATACACCAACACCAGCGAGAGCGCATCAACAATACACCAAGGACAAGAATAAGTGCGATCGCACTTCGCAATTGATTTTGCCACGTCCATTCCAGTTCGCCGAGGTAATGGGAACCAATTAATACAGTATGAACGGTAGTAAGAATCAAGGCTGGCACAGCTAGCAGGTGAATTTGTCGCCAACGCGGGCCGAGAGCCTTCTGGATGCGATCGAAACTCGTCAATGCCCCTGGAGTCATCAACACTAGTGCAACAATTCCCGTCCAAATCCCAATCTGATGCAAGGGCAGCATAAAAGCAAGTGCCTCGAAATTCCACTGCAAAGTATGCTCCAGCATATGACCCGCGTGCGCTAATGCCAGGACATAGGCTCCTACCCCCAAAGCACGGCGATAGCGTAAGGGTTGCGCCCACAAGCCGCTAATCGGACGGGCAATCAGTGCCAACATCAGCAGGATAAGCGAAGCATGACCCGTGTAATCCACCATGGCATCCGTTCGCAACAGCGTTAAGATGCCGATAGTCAGAGTCACCCAGCCTCCCAACCGAAATAACTGACTGCGCTTGTCAGTCGTCAGTTTTGACGCGGAAACTCCTACACCCAGCATCGTTGGCATCGTCCCTATACCAAACGCCAACATGGTTGCAGCCCCCAACCACAAATTTCCCGTCTCAGCCGCTTTAATTTGAGCGGCATACAAAAACCCACAGGGTATTAAACCCCAGACACTTCCTAATAACGCTGGCGTCCACCAATGAGGGTTGGCGGATAGATTTGCCATTGCGGAACTGAAACGTTGATGCAATTTACCTTGAGTGAGCGGATGTAACAGTGGCAAGCGAGGTAGGAAGTCAGGTTTAATCTGTACCAGACCAAACCAAATCAGCAGCACTCCTGTGAGAATTGCCATCGCGTGGCGTAACCCACTGCCGATTCCCGCCAACTGTCCGCCAGCTACTACCACAGAACCCAACGCACCAATCCCTGCACCGACTAGGGCATAACTGATGACTCGTCCAAGATTCAGCAGGATATGAAATCGTAGGGGCAATCCCTGATGCTTACTTTGCTTTTGAGACAAAGAAAACGCCACTGTAATTGGACCGCACATCCCAACACAATGACCGAAACTCCCCAGGAATCCCAGTGTCATTATTAGCAAAAGGTCTAGTAGCATGATGTCTCGTTGGTTCCACAGTGACGCCTCGACGCGCTGATTAAATTCTAAGGAATTGGCTACTACCTGTGCGAGTTATGAGGACTCAAATTTCCTTGGGGATTGGATGCTGCAACTTCAACAATTTCGGTATCTTCGATTTTTTTCCCGTTATGAACTAGAGCTTCATGGCTATTGGCATTTAACGCAACAGTAATTTCGTTTCTACCAGGATTCAGATTTTCGAGATAGTACCAAGACCCATAAATCCTGGTAATTTTTTTACCATTAACGTAAAGATGAGCGTGTCCTTCTCCAGGGATAGATGCTGTGCTAGCGTGTTCTGGCGCAAATTTAAAGTTGGAGACTTTTGTTTCCAGATTCCATCCTTTCTTGGGATCTGGATGCACGATCAGATCGACTGAGGGGACGGGTCGATCGGGAGGAATTTCCATCGTCGCGTGAGAATGTTCTCCTGCTTTGCCCGTCATATTGCCATGTGGTGCATCGGCGAGTAGGCGATTGGGACTAGCTACTCCCGAACTGTTCGCGATCGCGCTGAGAAAAATGATGGCTGTAGATGCGAGTAAGAATTGTTTACTCATTGGGATCGATCGCTGCTTTTTCAACAAGGGTGCTTTCTTGAGTTCCTTTGGGATTTTACAGAAGGCGATCGCCCCCGTCAAAAGACGCGCTGTCAAACTCTACTGCTTCAGCTTGACACTCCCACGGTTACGCTACGCTCGCGTCCGTGGGATTCTTGGTTCAGCCAGTCAACTTGCTCGTTGATGTCACCACCAACGAGTAGAGATCGTTCTGTCCCCAAGCGTCGATTCCCGTGTGTCCCACGGTATTTATCTCAATCCCTACTTGCCTCAAAGCCTTAGCCAAGATATTCAGTGCGGCATTGTGGTCGCGATCGAGTACTGCTCCACACGGACAAACATGAGTCCTAACGGAGAGTGATTTCTGAACCATCGTGCCGCAGACTGAGCAGTTCTGGGAGGTGTGGTGAGGAGCAACAGCAACCACTGTCTTCCCGTACACCCTACCCAGGTATTGCAACCAGTCAGTGAACTGCGACCAGGCGGCATCACTAATTGACTTGGCAAGATGAGAATTTTTCACCATATTCCGCACCTGCAAGGCTTCATAGGCAATGAAGTCGTTAGATTTCACTACGCACAATGCTGTCTTAACAGCAAAGTCTTTACGCTGTCTACTGACCTTGAGGTGTCTTCTTCCCAATCGATTAATCGCTTTTTTCCGGTTGGCTGACCCTTTTTTCTTCCTAGAGACTCTACGCTGCGCCCTTTTTAGTATCTTCTCACTTTTACGCAAGTGACGAGGATTAGGGATGGTCGCTCCAGTGCTATCGGTCAAGAAGTGATTGAGTCCTACATCTATCCCAATGGCTTTACCTGTAGGAGTGAGTTCTTCAGTTCGCTCCACATTAATCGCGAACTGAGCGTAGTATCCGTCAGCTCGACGGACGACTCGTACTCGCTTAATCTCCTTGAGGGAGTAGAAGTGTAGGTCACGACTGCCGATTAGTTTAAAGGTGCCAGCCGCAAAGCCATCCGTGAAAGTGAGGTGCTTCTTGTTAGGAGAAAGTTTCCATCCTGAAGTCTTGTACTCCACTGAGCGAGTGAACTTCTTGAACTGTGGGTAGCCTTTCTTTCCAGGCTTGTTGGCTTTGCAATTAGCGAAGAATCGTTGAACAGCAAAAATGGCACGCTCGGCTGATGCTTGGCGTGCCATTGAGTTAAGCTTCCCTGCCCATTCAAACTCAGCAGCCATTACAGCACAATGCTTATAGAGATCGGATAGCTTAACTCCTCGATTGTCCATCCAGTATCTGAGTGCTTTATTTCGGACAAATTGAGTCGTGCGAATCATCTCGTCGATGACTCGATACTGCTCTGCTCGTCCTTTTAACTTAAACTCAAGTACTATCATGCGATAATCCTATTATGTTTACGACTAAAGATAGCTATAAAACAGGACAGCGCTTAAAAGCACATGTCGCTACATCCCACCCTTAGAAAGGGTGGGCTTTGCTCTAAGTTCTGTAAACTTCACCTTGTTGGATGGTCAAGGAAGCAGCATTAGCGTTGTGCAGAGGCGATTTGAACATCGGCATACTTCCAAGCTTGGTTGAACTGCTGCTGGACGGATTGGGCTTCTTTGGTCTTATTCTGGGCTTGCAAACTTCGTGCTAACCCGTACAGCGACCAACCGTTTTCGGGATAAATCTTCAACTCTTCCCGATAAATCTGCTCGGCTTCGGCAGGACGATTGGCTTTCAGCAATACTGCGCCTAATGCTTGGCGCGTCGGATAATACCAATCTGCGGGTTCAGTGTAGACTAGTGCATCTTCGAGTTGGACTGCCTTTTGCAAATGCGCGATCGCAAAATCATACTGCCCTTGTTTCGCTGCCAACTCACTGGATAACACTTCAGTGGCAATGTTGAGAATATTGCTGGTAGCATTGAATCCCCAGATTTTAATAGTCTTGAGTTCTGGAGCATTCGCGATCGCTTGTAACTGCTGCAATTCTTGCGAGGCGCGATCGAGTTGACCTTTGCCAATAAAGGCTAAACCGCGCGCATAATGCCAAATCCCATTGGGATACTTCAGATCTGAATCGGGTGCGGCTGTGGCGAGGATTTTGTTCCACTGACTAAATCGGGCATAAGTAAACAAGGGAATCGTAGAGTAGTGCTGTAATGACCCAGCCATAGCCGGTTGGCGCATCATTTTCGCATCGACCTTTGCCGTCTGCAACGCCGATTTCGTGGCGACTTGGCTTTGTCCAGTCATTAAGGCGGCAAACCAGAGGAAGTGGTGATTGTGAGGCATATAAGCGACTGGGTAAATGCCTTGAGCGCGGCACGTCGCCACATAGCTATCGTCCGCAGCAATTCCGCGTTGATTGGAAACTACGGCATCGTGGTATCTGCCGACCCGAATATAGATGTGGGATGCCATGTGAACCAGGTGTCCAGCGCCAGGAACCAGTGTCATTAAGCGATCGGCAGCAGGAATACCCAATTCCGGACGTTCCTTTTCGACGGCATGGATATAGAGGTGATTGGCACCGGGATGGTTAGGATTGCGTTTCAGGACGGATTCTAGAACTGCCATAATTTCAGCCCCTTCAGGTTTTGGGTCGCCCTTTTCGTCCCAATAATCCCAGGGCGTGGTGTCCATCAACGCCTCAGCAAGCAGAGTCGCCGCCTCTAAATCGTCTGGATAGCGTTTGACAACGTCTCGCATCGCGTTGGCATAGGCAATATCGAGTGGCTTGCGATCGGCAACAGGTTTTTCGACATAGCGTTTTGCCAGGGCTTGAATATAAGCTCGTTCTCGATCGCTCGCAAATTCGCTCAATTCAATTGCCTTCTGAATCGCTTGCCATGCTTCAGAGACGGTACTCTCTTCCATTACTGCATTGATATTCGGCCCTAGGACATAAGCCAGTCCCCAGTAGCACATGGCGCAGTTAGAATCGAGTTTTGCGGCTTCTTTAAACGAGCGGGCCGCTTCGGCATGGTTGAATCCGTAGGCGAGGACTAATCCCTGATCGAAATAACGCTGAGCCAGTTTCGACTGGGTCGAAATCGGATAATGATGGTTGCCAAGGTTGTTAAAAAGCGGTGCTTTCTGGGTGGGTGAGAGTTGCGCGATCGCATAGGGGCTTGGTTGATTAGCGATCGCGGGATGAGGCAGCTTAAGGGTACTAACGACTAATAATGCTGCAATTATCAGACTAAAAAACAGAGCGATTTTTTTATTCATAATCAGGAAACGCCTTTATGCAGGTTGAATAGTGGACGCAATAGACTTCCTGCAACAGTCAGTTTCTACCATGTAGCTGTAGTACTTATCCGTGTTACTTAAGGTATTTATGCAGGAAGTCTACAAAGCGATCGCCCACGCGCTCATTAGCAATCAGTACGGCACCGTTTTCACCCGCTAGGTGACGCATCGTTTGCAAAGCGGTAACGGGATTGCCGATGTCATGAATGCATTCAAAGGCAGTTACTAAGTCATAGTGTCCGCGTTGAAAGGCGATCGATTTGTGTTTAGCATCACGTAAAATGCAGGTGTTCGTTTAAGAAATGTAGTAACGATGAAGCCCGAAATTATTACTGCAATCATTGCGGCAGTTGTTGCAGTTACGAGCGCCATCATCAGCATTTACGGGCAAAGCCGCGTTACAAAACTAGCTGATCGACTGGCTAAACAACGGGAAGCAGAGTCGCGTGAAGCTCAAACTGCGGCGTTGATATCTAAGTATCGCGATCCATTGTTGCGCTCGGCGATTGATCTTCAAAGTCGTTTTTGGAACATTCACCACAACAATATTTTGCAACGCTCTAATCCACGAGCGCTGTCTGAACAAGATTATCTTATTTACAATACGCTATACGTGATTGCTGAGTATCTTGGTTGGGTTGAAATTTTGCGTCGAGAAGTTCAGTTTTTGGACTTTGGTGATTTTGAAATGACTCGTCGCCTCACTGAATTGTTTGTGAATGTGACACAAGCTTTCAATACTCATCGGCTTGAACCCACACTGCAAATTTTTAACGGCGAACAGCGTGCAATTGGAGAAATCATGATGATTAAGCGCCATATAGATCGTTTATCCAGACGCGATCGCTGAGAGTAGAACTAACTCAGCTTTCTGTTCTCTCATGTAGAGTTAGAGTGAAATTATAGAGATAGCTCAGCAGGGAAATTTTATGTCGAGTCCATTACCGAATTGCATCACCAATCCGCCTTGGTGGCAACTGATGAATTGGATTGTCGATCCACTCGGATTTCAGGACAGATACAGCCGACTGTATGGAGATATCTTTACCATGCGGCTCTCTGGACTCGGCTCTTGTGTAATCCTTGGCAATCCGCAAGCCATTCAGGAGATTTTTAGCCAAGATTCAAAGTTTGATGTAGGGCGCGGCAACGATCTCGCCGAACCACTGCTCGGGAAAAATTCTTTGATATTAATGGACGGTAATCGTCATCGGCGAGAACGAAAATTATTAATGCCTCCCTTTCATGGGGAAAAGCTCCAGACTTACGCCAAACAAATCTGCCTGATTACTGAACAAGTTGCGAGCCTGTGGCAAGTTGGTCAACCGTTTGTGGCTCGAACTACCATGCAGAAGATTAGCCTAGAGGTGATTTTACAGATCGTCTTTGGCTTGAGCGAAGGGGAACGCTATCAACAGCTGAAACATCTACTGACAGATTGGCTGAATATGACCGATTCTCCTCTCCGCTCCAGTATGCTATTTTTGCGATTTTTACAACAAGATTGGGGGAGATGGACTCCTTGGGGACGGATGAAACAGCGACAACGTCGGATTCATGACTTGCTCCAAGCTGAAATTGAGGAGAGAAGAACGAAGAACAATGAGGGACGGGCTGATGTCTTGAGTCTGATGATGGTAGCGCGGGATGAAAATGGGCAAGCGATGACTGACGAGGAATTAAGAGATGAACTGCTAACGATGTTATTTGCTGGGCATGAAACTACGGCTACAACGCTGGCATGGACGTTCTATCAAATTTATCAACGTCCAGATGTCCGAGAAAAATTGCAACAGGAATTGGAGACTTTGGGAGAAAATCCCAACCCGATGGAAATTGCCCAACTCCCCTACTTAACAGCAGTTTGTCAAGAAACACTGCGGATGTATCCAGTCATTCCGGTGATTTTCCCTCGTATCACCAAATCACCCGTGAACATTGCAGGATACCAGTTTGATGCTGAGACGACTTTCATGCCAAGTATTTATCTCGTGCATTATCGGGAAGACTTGTATCCAAATGCTCAACAATTTCAACCCGAACGTTTTCTGGAGCGCCAGTACTCCTCTTCGGAATATCTTCCCTTTGGAGGTGGAATTCGCCGTTGTTTGGGCTATGCCTTAGCTCAGTTAGAAATGAAACTTGTGCTTGCAACGGTTTTATCGAAGTATCAACTTGCCTTGGCAGAAGATAAGCCAGTTAAACTGCAACGTCGTGGATTTACCCTTGCTCCTAGGGGTGGTGTTCGCATGGTTATGACTGGCAAATGCTAAGAAAGCTTTCTCAATAGTCAGTTTTTTCTCCTCTGACGGACGAAGCATTCGGACGCAAAATCTAAGGTTTGAGCGAAAAATCTTCCCCCGAATGCTTCGCCCCTACCCAGAATTTTGATTATTGAATCAACACTCTAACTTATGCATGTACTGAACGGATTGGCAACCTCAGGCGTCGCTTCACTCTGATAGTTGGTTGTAAGCAACCTGACGCACGATATATGGGCAAAGCCATAGCCCACCTCACCGTAGAGAACGCCTCCCGGACGCTCGTACACCTAATAATAGCCAGTTGTAGATATACCCTAAATAGGACGTTACGGCTAAATCCACTTCACTATACTAGGAGGGCTGTCCTTGAGAAGTTGCTGCTATGTTATCCGACTCTCCCCTCACCGATCCAAAACTTGATGCCTTTAGCCGATGGGATTTTGCACAAGAAGTGGCAAAATTAATCGTCAATTATCCCAATGAAAGCAGTATTGCTATAGGAATCTACGGCGCTTGGGGAGAAGGAAAAACAACGGTTATTAATTATATTGAAAAAGCTCTCAAAGATTCTTCCAGTTCTATCTGTATTCGGTTTAATCCCTGGTTGTTTAGAGATGAAGCGCTTTTATTGAAAAGCTTTTTTCATACTTTAGCTCGTCAGCTAGAGCAATCTTTGGCAACTCCTCAAGAAGAGTTAGGTAAGCTGTTAGAAAAATATGGTAATATTTTGAGTTACTTGGCATTGAAGCCTGGAGGGGCTGGTTCCCAATTGTCAGTAGATGAAGGAGCCAGGGAAACAGAAGTCTATTTTTCTTCGATAGAACTCGATCAAATCAGAAGTAGAATAGAAGACTTTTTGATCAGTCAAGCCAGACGGATTGTTGTTCTGATTGATGACTTGGACAGAATTAAAGATAATGACATTCAATCTGTCTTTAAGATTGTTAAGCTTTCGGCGAATTTCAATAACACTGCCTATGTTTTAGCCTTCGATGAAAACATGGTAGCGACAGTATTAGAAGAGAAATATGGATATGGCGATCGGGAGACAGGCAGAAGCTTTATAGAAAAGATAACCCAAGTATCCTTACCCTTACCGAAAGCTGATACCCTCGCCTTGAGAGAGCTTTGCATTACGGGAGTTTATGAAGCTATCCAGCAAGCGAATATTCAGCTAACTACAGGGCAATCTAAACGATTTGTTGAAAATTTCATCACGGGGTTAGAAATCAGGTTACAAACCCCAAGACGGGCTAAGCGTTATATCAACGCCTTGATATTTGCCTTGACTCTACTCAAAAATGAAGTCAACACCGTCGATCTAATGTTGATTGAGGGAATTCGAGTTTTTTATCCGAAGCTGTACTACGTAATCCGAGAGTATCCGGAGATTTTTGTGGGATTGGACTTTGACAGGTCTAATCCATTGGAGCGATCGAAGAGTAATGAAGAAGTCAGACAGCGTAGTCTGAAGATTTTAAATGAAGGGTTAGAGGAACTTACGCCTGACGAAAGAGAAGCTGCCAATACTTTAGTCAAATCTCTATTTCCGCGCCTACGCCGCAGAGTGTTTAGTGAAATCGACTCGATGTCGGAGGCAGAGGCAAATCAGGATTGGAAATGGGAGCAAGAGCAGCGTATTGCATCGAAAAAATACTTTAAACGTTTCTTTTCTTACACGGTTACTAAAGGCGACATTTCAGAGTTAGAACTGGAGTCTTTTCTCAAACAAAGCGAACAAAACTCCATTCCAGATATTGCGTCCGATCTCAAAAGACTCATTAGCAAAGGCAATGCTGACAAACTCGTACTAAAGCTGATCGAACAAGTGAATCGATTATCTCCGGAAACGTCTCGGAAACTGGCTTTGGCTTTATCGCAAGTGGGAACCAGCTTTTCAAAAGCTAAAACTCTATTATCCACCACTGATTTCTCCTCAATGTTTACAGCTTCTGCACAAGCAGCCCGTTTGGTCAAGTCGTTGGTAGAAAATCTTTATCAACGAGAAGAACAGTTTGCTTTAGCTAGAGAGATAGCTCAGAATGCAGAACCCCTCTCTTTTGCATTTGAATGCTTTAACTGGATGTGTAGATCGGACGAGCAAGGGAATGGGGACGCGCAAAAGATAAACTTCTCTCCCGAAGAAGAGAAAGAAATAGGAAATATTTTAGCAACAAGAACTAGAGATTATTCAGAAGAATCGAACAGAGTTGAAGAATTAAAAATCAAGCCCTAATACGCCTAGGGGCAATCGATGAATTGCCCCTACAGTAGTAGCTAAAAGCCTACCTGTCGTTATAGTATTTGGTTAACCTCTAACCCCAATTCCTTCTTCTCAAAAGGGAGAAAAGGTTTCTAATTTGACTTCAACAAATAATTGAGCCGAAATCGGAAAGAATTCAGGATCAATCTGCCTACTTAGCAGTTGCGTGAGGCAGTTCAATCTTGAACCCGGCTGGAGAGGGCAGTACTTTTAGCTTCAGAGATTGTGTCTGACTGGCTGCGTACTGATATTCTGCTAGAGAAACTAGGTTGACGATTAAGAGGAAGACAACCAGTAAAACACTGGATTCGAGGAAGAATGGAAGAATAAGATAACGTTTCATAAGCACACCTCACTTTGAGGAAGGTAACAGAGTCCTTTGAGCAGGTTAGCACGAGGACTGTCTGAGGAGCTTGACCTGCTTATTGTTAGCTAACTTTTCTATATTTTGGAAAAATACATTAGATTTGACATTACCCTTAGGGGGTGCCTTTGGGTGAATCAAAAGAAAGATTTTCAGCAACGATCGGTTATTCTAACTTGTCGAACTCTCTATTTTTTGCTGAGGCAAAGCGCTCAATAGTACGGCTACTGAATCTAGAAATAGATTAGTCAACTGAACAAGATGATAACACTAATGAGTGTCTCTCACTTTTGCTACACTAAGCTTCAATCCAATCTCAGAGGATTCCGGATGCTTTCTGAGATTTTTTAGGTTCTTCAGTGCCTAATAGACTCGTAATTCATCCCACGCCTGAAAAAGACAGACTTTCTCGCTGAGTTCTGTAAAACAGCAACATGCAAAAACAACAACTCCTACTCTTGGCTTGTTCCGTTTTGGTCGTACAAGGGTTTACTAAAGTGGCTCAAGCTGCCGATCCCAAACAGCTAGAACAACTCTTGGCAACCAAAGCGTGTCCAAAGTGCAACCTCACCGATGCTCAGCTAACGGGTGCGAATCTCCAACAAGCCGACTTGAGAGGAGCTAAGCTCGATGGGGCCAGGCTCGATGGCGCTAACCTAACGGGTGCGAATTTGAGCGACGCTCAGTTGAGAGCGGTGCAGCTGTCTGGGGCTGAGCTTACAGGAGCGAATTTGCGACAGGCGAAACTGGGCTTGAGGAAACCGGATGATGAAACTACATTTAGCAATTTGCAGAATGCCAAACTGCAAGGAGCCGATCTCTATGCTGCCGATTTGACCCGCGTACAGTTGACTGGGGGAAATTTGGAGAAAGCAAAGCTCAATTACGCGAATCTCTCCAATACAAATTTAGAAAATGCCAATCTCACGAGTACGACCCTAGACGCGGCAACTCTAGTCGAGGCAAATTTAGCAGGGGCGAAGTTGAAGCTTGCCAAACTCCTGGGGGCGAACCTGAGCAGTGCCAATCTAGGCGGAGCCAATCTAGATACTGTCAACGCCGCTAGTGCTAACTTGAGCAGTGCCGATTTAAGTCAAGCCTATTTAAATGAAGCGAACTTGAATAATGCAATCCTAACTGAGGCAAGCCTTCAGGATGCAGTTCTGATCTCCGCCAGCTTGCGAAATGCCAATTTCAGCAGTGCTAACCTGACAGGTGCAAAATTGAAGGGTGCGGATTTCAATCGAGCGAATCTGAGTTCAGCCAATCTCAATCGTGCGGACTTGAGCAATGCGAAATTACCACTGGCCAATCTGACGGGGGCTGACTTGACTGGAGCAATACTTCAGTTCGCTTATCTACACAGCGCCAATCTCAAAACAGCAAACTTGAATGGTGTTGATCTGCGGGAGGTTCAACTTTGGTCGGCCGATCTCCAGGGTGCGAGTCTAGTAGGGGCTAACCTGGAACGTGCAACCAGCATCAGCGCCAATCTGACGAATGCCAACTTAAGCTATACTAACTTGACCCAGTGTGACTTTAGGGGAGCCAACTTAACGGGGGCAAATCTGAGTTATGCTAACCTGAGTCAAGCAGATTTTGGGCTTGCCACCTTGACGAATGTCAATCTCAAAGGTGCGAATCTCACCGACGTTAAACTCAAAGGTGTCATCGGATTGAACAGAGAGTCGCTCTCTAGCCGCTAGCGTTAGTTGCGATTAGCGTCTGAATCTCGATCCAGTCAGTTTAAAGAAACCATCAAGCCCCCTACCAGCGAACGTAAAAATACCGGATTGCCTAATCTACCATCAGAAGAGTGTATTGGAGACGAGGTAGTTGATAGCAGTGGGGTAAGAATCTGTGAGACTATAGCCAGATGTTCTCCTCCACTGATTGTCTTAAAAAGGTCATTTGACTCGAAGGACAATCCGTTCTATCGTGCCGAGCCAACATTAGTAGTTTACTGCTCACCCATCGCATCTCCATTCTATGCAATTGCGAAATTCTCTTCGTCGAACAAAAATTGTTGCCACGATTGGTCCTGCAACTAGTCACCCAGATGTTCTTAAGGCATTGATCAAAGCGGGGGCGACAACGTTACGACTTAACTTTTCTCACGGTACTCACGACGATCACCATCGTAGTATCCGCCTGATTCGTCAGGTGTCGTTTGAACTCAATCAGCCCGTTGGCATTTTGCAAGACTTGCAAGGGCCAAAAATTCGACTGGGACGGTTTGAGAATGGTTCCATTATTCTGAATAAAGGCGATCGCTTTACATTAACCAGCGCATCGATCCCCGGCACTCAGGAAATGAGTTCTGTCACCTACGAACCGTTAGCCGATGAAGTCCCACAAGGCTCTACTATTCTCTTGGACGATGGTCGAGTCGAGATGGTAGTCGAAGAAGTAGACCGAGTTAAACGGAATTTGCACTGTCGCGTCATCGTTGGCGGTGTTCTTTCCAATAACAAGGGCGTTAACTTCCCTGGCGTCTATCTATCCATTAAGGCCCTTACCGATAAAGATCGGCAAGATTTAATGTTCGGTCTAGATCAGGGCGTCGATTGGGTAGCATTAAGTTTCGTCCGGAACCCTCAAGATGTTCTAGAAATTAAAGAGTTGATTGCGAGTGCCGGGAAGCAAGTTCCCGTGATCGTCAAGATCGAAAAGCACGAAGCGATAGAGCAAATGGAAGCCATTCTCTCGCTCTCTGATGGCGTAATGGTCGCTCGGGGTGACTTGGGCGTCGAACTGCCCGCAGAGGATGTCCCCATCCTGCAAAAGCGACTGATTGCCACCGCTAACCGTCTAGGAATCCCGGTGATTACCGCCACCCAGATGTTGGATAGCATGGTGCATTCGCCTCGACCCACTCGGGCTGAGATTTCCGATGTTGCCAATGCCATCCTGGATGGTACTGATGCAGTCATGCTCTCGAATGAGGCGGCAGTCGGCAAATACCCGGTTGAAGCTGTCGAGACAATGGCACGCATTGCCGTGCGAATCGAGCAAGAACAAATTTCTAGTAACATCAAGCAAACGAAGCGATCGATTCCAAACGCGATCGCTCAGGCGGTCGGTCAAATTGCCGAGCAATTGCAAGCCTCAGCGATTATGACCTTGACCAAGACAGGTGCGACAGCGCGAAATGTCTCAAAGTTCCGACCGAGTACGCCCATTTTGGCTGTCACTCCTCACGTTGATGTGGCACGACAGTTGCAACTCGTGTGGGGGGTCAGACCGTTGTTGGTACTAGATTTACCCTCGACTGGTCAAACGTTCCAAGCTGCGATTAACGTTGCTCAGGAAAAACATCTGTTGGCAGAGGGGGATTTGGTCGTCATGACGGCCGGAACGCTCCAAGGCGTACCAGGGTCAACTGACTTGATTAAAGTTGAGGTTGTCACCGCCGTTCTCGGTCAGGGAATTGGCATCGGTCAAGGTTCCGTGAGCGGTCTTGCCCGCGTCGCTAACAGCCCAAGAGATGTGGGCAACTTTAACCCTGGAGAAATTTTAGTTGCTCCATCGACTAATGCCGATTTTGTGGATGTCATTCGCAGAGCGGCAGGGATTATTACCGAAGACGAGAGCTTGACCTGTCATGCTGCCGTGATTGGTCTACGCTTGGGAGTGCCCGTGATTGTGGGCGTCAAGAATGCAACACAAATTATTCGGGATGGGGCAATTTTAACCCTCGATACCCAGCGCGGATTGATCTACTCCGGTGCGGCAAGTACGAGTCCTCACAGCGGCGCAATCGTAGTTTAGTCCTGAGACCCAGACCCAGATTAAACGCTCCTCTCCTCAACACTAAAACCCAGTCAGTTGACTGGGTAATTGTGAGTTTTCTAATGCTTGATAGCAGTTAGCAGTCAGCCATCAGCATATTTTTTCCTTGCTCTGCCTTTGTCTAAGGTTCACACACCTGACTTCATCCAACTAAAAGCTGCTATGGATTAAGCCTTAGTTGGTTCTAATCGATCGCATCTGCTGCATTGCGTGCGGCATTGCTGACAGATCGTTGCGTGCGCTCTACATCTCGGCTGACCTTAGATTTAACGCCCTCTGCCGCCTCATTAGCGGCTTGCTTAGTGTTTCCAGCTGCCTCCCGAGCTGCTGACTTGGTTCTTTCAGCGCTACTTTGAGCGGCCTCTCTTGCATTTGCTGCATTT
Source organism: Allocoleopsis sp. (assembly GCA_036703375.1). Classification (GTDB taxonomy): domain Bacteria; phylum Cyanobacteriota; class Cyanobacteriia; order Cyanobacteriales; family Coleofasciculaceae; genus DATNPC01. Next base: position 16,870 of record DATNPC010000401.1, on the reverse strand, counting down.
TCACGAGCGCCTTGAGAAGCCTGTTCCCCTAAATCTTCAGCTGCCTTGCCCACATTTTCACCAATCCGCTTCACTCTCTCTCCCAGAGGTGCACCGCTCCGGTAATTTTCCACATACTGCTCGGTGCCATCAATGCCTTTCTCATTGATGTTTCTCTGAGCATTGTCAATCAGCGCTTTCGCTTTGGCTTTAGCGGCTGAAGTATCTCTTCTAGGATCGACATCGCTGTAGTCATTCATCCCACCTTTGTAGCGATTCGTCACAGCACCACTCGGCACTTCTTCTCTCGCCTTATCCGCCGTCGTCGCAGATGCATTGCCACTGCAAGCTGTGCTAACAACCACCAAAAGACCAACTAAACAGAACGTTAAGATTCGATCCCAACGAATATTTTTCACCCAGGTAATTACTCTGTTCATACTGTTTTCCTCCGATTTGTTTGTTTTGAGTTAAGGATTACCCAGCTTGTTGCTTCACTGGTAATCATTGCTTGAGATTGATGAGTTTAAATGGGTAATGTATCGGCTCATCCAGCTCTATCGAATTCTTGGATTGAAAAAACGATCGATTGATATTGATTGAGTGCAAATTGATAGAGCTATCTCTATTTGCCTCCGGCTCTATCTACCTGTTCAGAGTTACTAGCCGCTTCCTCTGCATAGTCACGAGTAAATTCTCCAGCTTTACCAAACGACTCTTTAGCCCGTCCTAAACGGTCTTGAATGCGATCGCCAATATTAGACTCTCGCTGAATTTGCCCACCAGGTTCAGCCGTTTTAAAATCTTCCGCGCCGATTCGGGGTAGCGAGTGCTGTTCGTCGGCGGGTGCTCCTTTTAACCGACTATCTCCGGGGTATTGGATCGCATCACCTGCGGCAATCAGCTGGTTGGAGAGGATTGGTAATTCTGCGCGATCGCGATTAGAGTGAGTTGCTTTACCGCTAACCTTCGGATCGGGGGAGGTATTATAGTTGGTGTTAGTATCTCCACCATGCTTGTAGGGATTATTGCCACCTCCCATCTGCACGGCAGGGTTGTCGGGACGCGCCCCTTGGATCGTGCCACTACAAGCCGTACCAACAAACAGTACTACTGTTGCTAGCAAGGCTGTCAACACTTGACGCAATTGTATCTGTTTGAAAAAATTAGTAAGTGTTTTCATTGATTACTCCTTTCAGCCTCAAGCCAGCTGAATATCTTTTCCTGAAGGCTGACAGCCATCTCCTCAAACATCAAAATTAGGCAGCTTAGTAACACTCCTATCCAGGTTGGTCAAGAGTGCCGTAGTTAACCTAAAGCTGCCAATCGCAACTATCTTATGCCTTATGTGCGAGGGCGTTATGGGGTCAGCCTTCAATTGCACTTGTTGAGAAGAATATCTATAAAACAGCGCTCTCTCCCTCTAGCCAAAGTGACATTCTAGTTTGGCTAGAAAAAGCACGATTTTCTAACTGTAGAGAGAGTGACATTAGTAACGTTTTGCACCTTATTCTTACTCGAATTAACTGAAGATTAAAAGAAAGCCGATAAGATCGGTATACTCGTATTTTTATTGTGCCATCTACTACCCGATCGCATCACCTCAATTGCTCTAGTCTATCTCTCAACTCTCTTGTTCTATGCCTGGAAAAATCTTGATTTCGTCCATTCGCCCGGAAGCAGCGCATCCATGAAAACTCTCTGGTTATTAATAAAACCTCACTTGCGTTGGGCAATTTTGGGTGGGACGCTATTCTTTTTAGCGAAGGCATTCAAAGACCACTGGCAAGAAGTCGCCGCGCTGCGGATTAACGCTGCTGGCTGGACGACGCTGCTTGTCGCGTTCTCAATCACCTTACTCGCTCATATCTGGGCTGGCTTGGTGTGGAACTGGATTTTGCGATCGTTTAAGCAACCCGTGCGGTGCCGTTGGGTGCTTCAAGTTTACCTAAAAACCAATGTGGCGAAGTATCTACCCGGAAACGTTTGGCACTACTACGGCCGCATTTGGGCTGTAACCGATGCTGGTGGTTCTTTGGGGGCAGCCACGGTCAGTGTCTTGTTAGAACCCTTGTTGATGGCGGCGGCTGCCTTATTAGTCGCCTTAACGGGCAGTCAGTTGGGTTGGGTGAATACGCGAGGGACAGTTGGCAGTTGGGGATTACAGATTCTGGGTTTAACAGTCATCTGTCTAGCGGTGCATCCGCGAGTCTTAAATCCAGTGCTTCAGTTGTTGAGTCGATTAAAGGGAAAACCTGCGGGTACTGAGGTATTTCAACTCGATCGCTATCCATTTATAGCGTTGTTGGGAGAATTAGGCTTTTTGGGATTGCGCGGGACTGGGTTCTTAGTTTGCTTGATGGCGCTGACAACCCTAAGCCCTAGCCAAATTCCTCTCCTGTTTAGTGCTTTTAGTCTGGCCTGGGTGTTGGGTTTGGTTATCCCCACGCCTGGAGGGTTAGGGGTATTTGAGACAACCGCCATCGCGCTTCTTGCTGGGCAGTTTTCTACTGGGGTAATTCTCAGCGTCGTTGCTCTGTATCGCTTAATCAGTATTCTGTCAGAAGTCGTCGGTGCTGGCTTGAGTGTTGTGAGCGATCGCGCGATCGGGAGGTGGGGAATGTAAGCTAAAGTTCAGTATCGTTCAGATTCAGTGTGAGGGATAAACCCCTACCCAACGGCTTACTGGTCACTGCTCGCTGCTCATTGCTCATTGCTCATTGCTCACTGCTCACTGCTCACTGCTCACTGCTCACTGCTCACTGAACACTGTTGATACAGCTCCTCCTCAATATCGCTGAAATCGAGGGGATTCTCGCCTTCGCGGAGTTGAGAAAACACGCGGTACGTGTCTATAGGAGTGCCTGACTGACGCTCTCGTCTATTTCCATCCATCTTAATCAGGTTGTATTGGACATTATCGGCATGGATGGCAAACGTGATATTGAACACCTCAAAAAAATTAACGACCCACTGGCACTCATCTTCTGGATAATCCACATAGTATTGGATGAGCTGAGCGATACAAATCTCTAGATGAGTGCGAGCATGAGGGCAAATTAGAATAATTTTCAGGAGTACGATGACGAGGGTAAGGGGATTACCTTGGGATAGCAGCAAGATAAATAGTCCAGAAGGCTCTTGTCGATCTTCCGTCGTCAAATATTCAATTACTCTATTGCAGGTTCTTAGCAGTAAAGCCTCATCTAGCTGAGCGTCATGATGATTTTCATACAGAAGTTCTAGTTTTTCTGAAAGTTTTCTATTTAACGTTTCACCAAAATCTGTATGAGCAACCGAGAAGATTAAATATTTTTGGAAACAAGGTTTGAATTGTTTATACTTTAAATTTCGGGTTTGTTCCAGAAATATATTAGCTAAATTGGCATAACTAAATGACCCTCGTTTATTAACGATCATTTTAATGAGGCGCAGAACGTCATCTCCAAGCCCTGTCGGATTTATATGGATTTTATCTCCCCGACCATAGGTATAGTGACGTGCCGTATACATCGCCAAATCGAACTTAAACTTATCTTTCAGTTTCTTCGAGAGCGCTCTGGCAATCTCTCTCTGTTCGATGGGATTCTTGAGATTAGTATATTGGGGAACTAATAAATATGAAGTGTAGCGATTACTCCAGTGGTCGCGATCGGAGTAACCATATTTAGTCAAAAACAATTTAAGTTCGTAATAGTCTTGGCTATTAACAAAATTAATTAGCCAAGCTCTTAAACGACCCAGGGTTGACGATAAGGCTTTTCTGTGAATTTTTGAGCCTGAGAATAAATCGACTAATTCTTTAACATAACTATAGTTTCTTGAAGTATCCCAGTTGTTTATCAGGATATAGCAAGAGCGTTTAAGAGTATGTGAAAACTCTTTTTCATTATTTGAAATTAGAAGTTCAGAGAGATTTTGTATAGCCTCTCGATTCAATGCGGAGAATTCATAGTCAATAAATAATAACTTAAACTCCAGTAATACTTTTGCTGGAGGTTGTTTCCTAACCAGTTCCAATAGAAATTGGTAGATCATTTCCTGAGTCGATCGCGAAGATACCCCTGACTTGTTGAGCTTGATTCGGGGTTCAGTTTGATGACTTTCTGAAATTACATCCCTGGTCATGAAAGTAGTTGAGGACTCTTGCGTCCTTAGTAAAGGTATAACAATCAACAAGCTGATGACACCCTGCGTCAACGCTACTAGTCGTTTTTGCAGTTAGCTGAACGACTTAGACATTTTTTGAAAGTAGCATAACCTAATCATAGATTGACCTCGAAGATCGAGAAAAATGTCATCGCTTCTTTTTCAAGGAAAAGTGCTCAAGAGTTAATGCACGATTCAGGATGCATATCTCTACAACACACCGGTGTGAGATTTCCGAATTCTCTTGCTTTTTAAAATCAGAGAAGCTAGTTCATCTACCTAGGTAAACTACCAATCTTAGTTCTTCAGGGGTCTTGAGGCTGAGAAGACGAGAGTAGAGAATTTACAGATTACTAGATTGAGACTTGATCCGATTGATTTCCTTTTGCAGTTCCTCGATTTGGCGTTGCAGTGTCTCCACCTCATCCACCGAGGGTTCTGGGGCAACATCAACAGCGCCCTCAGCCGTTGCGCGCCGGTAATTACCCTGACGAATTTGCCGGTACTCTTCTGAATTGGCCCACTCCCGCACATAGCGGATGCGATCCACAGGAAAGGGATGCGATAGCAGCGAACCACTAGCACCGTTATAGAGGAGAAACTTATAGATTTGATTGAGGCTGTCGCGATCGAGCTCTTGATACGCTTCAGATTGACGGATGAATTCATCTAGGCTGCATTCGTGACCGTACTGCGTACAGCCACCAGCAACCTTCATCATGGTCTGTAGTACGGTATTGAGACTGTCCGTCACTAGTAGTGCTGCGCGATCGGATGACAGCTCAGCTTTGCGACGCCACTCGTAAAAGGCATAAATTAAGCCACTACTCACCAAATTCCCCAAGCCAAATGTGATGTCATCCAGTCTAGAAGCCATGTTGATGACCCACATGCCCATCTGAATTAAGATCGTGTGACCGCATTTGATATGTCCTAATTCATGAGCCAGAACTGTGCGAATTTCCGCCTCACCTAGTAAGTCCAGTAGCCCAGTGTTTAATACGATGTAAGGGTGTTCTTGCCCTAAAGAATAACTATTGACTTGAGGGTTTTGATTGACAAAGAGGGTGGGTTCTGGGTGTATATCTAAATCCCGAACGCATTCTCGAAATAGGTGATAAATTGTAGAATACTGACGCGGTCCAACTTGAATGCTGTTGCCCATCAGATAGATGAACTGAGGACGCTCGTACAGAAATTCCACAAACTTACGGGCAACCAGATCGAATCCAGGCACACTGCGTAAGGCAGCTTCAGCTTGTCGATCGAGTGGATGTCTGAAGGCATCGCTGGAAATTCCAGGGTAAGTAGGCATGAGGATTAGTTTGTCAACGAGGAATAAGCATCTGTTGAACTTCCTCCATGATAAAACTCCCTCTAGTTCGATCAATCTATAGGCATGCTGGGTAAATAAGCTATGGGACATTGATACAGCGGAGGTCTTCAGACCCTAGAGTGGCAAATGAGGGTAAAATTAAGCGATCGCCTCATGCCTCCTCATGGCTCAATTGCCTGTTGTAACTGGATTGCTGCATTCCACACGACTCGTTGCGAATTTCAGCAAGTTGCTTAAGCTTATGGCACGATAAGAAATTTAACGTACCATTTTTGGAGAATGAGGGGAACTCTTAGAGATAGAGACCTCGTGCGCTCCAGGGTCAGTCACCTCAAGATAGCCCATTGGAACTATGCCAGATAACGCCAGCGTGACACCAGCTAAAGATTCTGCCGTCATCGATCGAATCACTCGCTGTGTCTATGAAGCCATTCTTGAGATCCAGCAGCAACAGCCTGAGTTACTCACCGAAAAGTACAGGACTGTTTCCTGGAAGGATGCCCGCAATCGCTCGGCTTTCTACGCCAAGCTGAAACAAGGACTCAGCCAAACCCGCGATGAGGAACTGATTCTAAAGCTCAAAAAATTTTTGCAAGTTCTCCTCATTGCTCAATATTTTGAGTCCCCAAGGTTTAGTCGCTTGATCGAGCAGATTCGTTCTTTGTCAGCTCAACCCGTAGAGACAAATAGTTCTAATGGCAGGGGAACTTTACACTCAGCAGGCCTATCAGTGTCCCAAATAGTGGCAGCGCCAGCTGAACCCTCTCAAGGCATCGCTATCTTACTGCTCGATGCTGAAAATTTACAACTCGATACCAATACCGAGAAATTCTTGTCAGGGGTTTGTACTTATCCCATTCAGATCAAAATAGCCTTTGCTAATTGGCGGCATATGGGAAAGCAAGATGTGGAATTTCACGGACGCGGTTACGAACTCATTCACGTACCTGCTGGTAAAGATAGTGCTGATGTGAAAATGGCTACGGTTGGTTCATCAATTTTCATCCATTATCCGACAGCAAAAGAAGTATTAGTCTGTTCCTCCGATGGTGTTTTGTCTCACCTTGCTACTACGCTGCAAACCCATGGATTAACGGTGTATCTAGTTCGCAAGCAAGAGGATAAAATAACTGTTCTAAATAGCAAAACGTCTCAAACGCAGATTCATTCCTTAAAGCCTTTACCCCAAATCCCGTCCGTTGAAGAATTTATCAACCAAATTAAGACCTTAGTTCAGCTTGAGCAAGCTCGAACTGAGAGCCATTGGGTCAGGCTATCTCGAATTTCGAGTTTATTTCAAGCCCAGTACAAATTAAGTATCCCTCAAGTTGTAGGCACTCACTTTCCTGGTAAAAAATTTAGGGATGTTTTTCTAGATAACCCCACTAGATTTGTTATTCATCAACTTTCAGGTAATCCCGAACTTTATGTCAGCCTGTTTCAGCTAGAATCCTCTAAGACTATATCCAATAAAAACACTAGTCAAAACTCAGAGATTACAACTGCGACTGAAACGCCTGAAACTTCAACTAAAGCTAAAATAAGTTCGCAAGCTGACTTAGAGCAGTTTCTGATCAAAATTATTCAAAGCTCAACGTCTAAAGCTCCCGGCAGCTATATTCCTATCAATTTTTTAGGAACTCAATTTCAACGGCAATATGGACAATCGGTTAGTACTGTAATTCGACAGTTGCAGCTAAAAGGTAATTTTCTGAATTTTTTGCAGTCTAGTAGTGTTTTTCAACTCAAGCAAACCAATCAAATCTGGAAAGTGACTGTACAGCAGGTAGATGGCTAGATCGAGCAACATCTATTTCTTCTAGGGCAAGCTGAAATCATGAGGAGTCAAGGTTTGCGATCGCTTAGCCGATTAGACCTCCGAGAAAGTCGATTGTCTTAACCACAACTTAGCGTTTCTTTGTCTTAAATTTAACCAAGCATCACCTAGATGTCCGATATGCTAGCAAGGAAAAAGATTGCTTCGGCTCAGTCAGCCCTTTTCCCATCAACCTTATGTCCACGTTCTTTGATTTCATTGCCAAGGGTGGCCCGGTAATGATACCGATGTTTGGGCTGTCTATAGCTACTATTGCTTGTGCATTAGAGCGTGGCTGGTTCTGGTTTCAGTTGTTACGACAAGAAGATAAAATTGTCCACGATGTTCTAGAAGCGGCGCGGGTTGACTTGGATAGAGCTGCCGCGATCGCTTCTCGCGCTCAGTTGCTTCCCATCGGCCGCTATCTGCTGGCACCGCTACGCCTAAAGCAACCTAGTCCCGAAACATTTCGTCTAGCCTTAGAAACAGCTGCCGACAAAGAATTCATTCAAATGCACAAAGGAGACAAACTTCTAGAAAGTGTTGTGGGAATTGCACCCCTACTCGGTCTGTTAGGGACAGTAACAGGTTTAATCACCACGTTCAACCACCTTAATATTGGTGGGGGCGGTGCTAGCGAGAGTGCAACAAAAGCATCGGGTGGTATCGGTGAGGCACTTATTGCCACAGCATCCGGGATGATTGTCGCTATTGTCGCCTTGGCGTTCTTCCGGATTTTCGTCACGCTACAGACTCAGCAGATTAACTATTTTTCCGTTGTTGGCGGCGATTTAGAATTGATTTACCGCCAAGTTTGGTATGAACCATCCCTCAACCATAAAACCTCTAACCGCAACACTTTAGCGATCGCTGACCATCAACCCGTAGACTAATAATTAAATCGTTAGGGTTCATCCAAAATCCACAATCTAGCCTCCAGAATCGATAATGCGCTTCAAATCTCGACAAAAAGTCTCGCAAATGCCAGAAGTGAATCTGGTGCCAATGATGGATGTGCTGATGACGATCTTGACCTTCTTCATCATTGTCTCCATGACTTTGACAAGTCGGCAGAATGCGGTCAATGTCTCTCTCCCCAGCACTAATAAGGGACTCAGCGAGCAGAAAACCCCCGATCCCTTGATAGTCACCCTCAACCGACAAAAACAACTCTTTTTGGGGAAACAACAGATTACGGAAGCTCAATTAGCCGATCCCATGAAATCTTATTTGCAGAAACACCCTAACGGAGCTGTTATTTTAAATGCCGATCGCAAACTGCCTTACGAAGAGGTTGTCCAGGTTTTAGGAAAAATGCGAGATATCGGAGGCGATCGCGTTTCTTTAGCGATCGAAGGTTAAAGTTTACTTTCTCTGTCACTTCACACCAATTCAACCCCATTCCTGCAAGGGAGTGGGGTTATTTTCTTAGCCAGTAATCTTAGAGGGGCAATAAACTCCAAGAGCCCCGACTTCTTCAAGAAGTCGGGGCTCTGAACAGCCTGTAACTACTGAAACGGAGAATCCTTCGACAAAATTACGACTGTTCTATTATCACTCGTCGGTACAAAGTAAAGATATCTCGTAAAACTTCCCTGCGTGATTTTGTAGGTTTGCCCACCTCCATAGGTGGCTTCTTTTGAAATTTGACTAAATCCACTCTGGCTCAGCTTAGCTTCAACCTGAGCATAAAGCTCATCCGGAGACATGGGCTTAAAGGGTACCGTTTTACTGCGGAACTCAAACTTGTTCGCGTCATTAAACTTATCGGGTTCGGGAAATTTACTGATATCGCTCGGCTCAACAGCGGCTAACGCTAAATTTTCGTCATTCTCCAGTTGCTTAACCGCATCGTAAAATGCTAGTTCCTCCGGACTTCGCGTTTCTGCACTCTTGAGACTCTTCAGATCCGATACTTGTTGCGATGCCAAAAGAATTACTGTTTTTCCATCTTTTGAAATCAAATGGAGGTATTGAGGCGCACCGCCATCTTTCGAGACTTCATAAACTTTGAGATCGGCTTCATCAGTCAGAGGCTTAGCCGTGTATTTCCTATTGGATAGTTCTTGATTGTAAAAAGCAACAACTTGCTCTAATTTCTCTGTTGTATTGCGAGCCGCTTTGTCAGTGTCGGCGGGAAGTAACCCCAACGAACCGGGTTGAACACCACTGGGAAATGGAAAATCTGCAAAAGGGTCTTGTACTGTAGGGCTTGGCGTCGCTTGTGGTGTGGGTGACGGCGAGGTAGCAGCTTGTGGCGTCGGTGATGGAGTTGGTGACGGTGTCTTTTGTTCCGGTGTTGGCTTTGCTTGGGGTCGAGGAATGACTTTTGATCGAGGAGATACAGCAGGTATAATCGGCGCGGCCGAGCGAATTGGCTGAGGCTGAGGACGAGCCACTACCGGAGAAGGTTTAGGTGTAACAGTCGGTGCAGTTTTGGGAATAGGTAGTTTAGGTGTAGTTGGTATCTGCGTAATTTTTACTTTTTCCGGTTCTTTTTTGGTTTGAGGTGTTTGGGGTTTTTGCTCTGATGGAGTTGGTGTAACTAGTAGTAAGCCGTGCAAGCCTATGGAAATCAGCAACATAGGCCGCCACAACGCTTGCACGGGAGTAGGTAAGTTTTTGACGAAGTAAGACTCAGTCATAGCAGGCAATTTGCGATATGGCTTAGTAATCGGTAAGTTTAGGCGGGTAGAACGTCTTAGTCAGGAAGCGATGCATTGCATCAGGCTTGTTGCTTTACGGCTCAATGACACCGAGCCAAGCTAACAATGCCTTAGAGCGAAATCACAAGAATTTCCATATTAAAAGTAAGGTAGCGATTACCAATCCTGTAATCCTGTAATCCAATGAAAGAAAGGGCGAGGAATAATGCCCCCCGATGTATTGGTTATTTGGATTTATAGGTATTTACTTAACCTAATAATTTTAGCGGCATAGCTCCAGTTTTTAGTAACTAAACCCACAGAAAAAATAGACAATTGTTCTATTAAATTATCCTTAAACTCGGCTTAAATAAAGCTTACTTTCCTTCTTACTTTGACCTGGTAATTTCAGGAAGTTCCAAAAAACAGTTCCTATCCCCTGGTACTCAGATAATTTAAGGACAAAGCAAGATGGTTTTATTGACAACCAGTTTGCGTCGTGCTGCTACAGTTTCAGCAGTAACGATCGCTTTTTCGTTCGGCTCTGTTTATACAGCGATCGCTCAAACTGTGACTCTAAACGGAGCTGGAGCAACATTTCCAAAACCTCTTTACGATCGCTATTTTGATGCGTTCAAAAAAGAAACAGGGATTCAGGTTAACTACGAAGGAATTGGTAGCGGCGGCGGCATTAAGCAATACATAGCGGATACCGTTGATTTTGCGGGTAGCGATGCCTATCCCAAGCTAGAAGAGAGCAGCCAAATGAAGAAAGGTTTAGTTACGGTGCCCACAGCCGGTGGTGCTGTCGCTGTAGTTTACAACCTTCCTGGCGTAACCAATCTCAAGCTATCTCGCTCAGTACTGCCAGCAATTTTCCTGGGCGAAATTAGAAGTTGGAACGATCCCAAAATTGCCAAGGACAACCCTGGTGCTAAGCTACCGAATCGACCGATTAGACTGGCGGTTCGCTCGGATGGTAGCGGCACCACCAATATTTTTACCCGCCACTTAGCGGCCATTAGCCCTGAGTTCAAGAGCAAAATCTCACCCGGTACGACTCCAACTTGGTTAGCCAATCCCCTGACTGGTAAAGGGAATCCTGGTGTCGCGGCAATTGTACAACAAACAGAAGGCGCGATCGGTTACGTAGAGTCTGCCTACGCCGAGCAAAACAAACTCACAACAGCACAGTTACAAAATAAGGCAGGGCAGTTCGTTTCGCCTACTCTAGCAGAAGCGAATAAGGCGCTAACTGCTATCAAATTTACTCCAGAGTTCAACGTCACAGGAGCCGAAGACCCAGCACAAGGTTATCCCATTGTGGGTACAACTTGGCTACTGATCAAAACGCAGTATGACCCTCAAAAAGCTGATGCCGTCAAGAAGATGGTGACCTGGATTTTGACTAAGGGTCAAGAGATTAACAAGGAACTTGGCTATACCCGGATTCCTCAAAACGTGGCGACGGAAGCGAACCAAAAGGTATCCACTGCTGTTGCGTCCCGATAGGTAAAGTGTAGGATTTTGAGCTAATGCGATCGCTGTCAGTTTTACGACTCATCAGTTTGTAGACTTGACCTGCTTAGGTATTTCGGGCATCTCCAGTATGGAGGTGTCCTTTAATCGTCTCGATCCTAAATCTTTAACTTTGGAGGCAACAAAACGAATCAAACTATGACTAATTTTTCTAATCAAGCCGATAACTTAGAAGAGCCATCTATCGCAATCAATAGCGATACCAACATCACTAGTACAACAGGAGAGGATGTCTGGCTAGAACGTAGGTTTACTGGATTAGTTTGGTTCTTCGCTGTGGCAGCAGCAGCAGTACTATTTTGGATGAGTTGGGTAATCTTTAAAGATGCCCAACCCGCCGTTCAGGAATTTGGTCTGAGCTTTTTGTGGAGTACAACCTGGAACGTTGGGCAGGAAAAGTTTGGTGCTCTCCCGTTTATTTATGGAACGCTGGTTAGTTCTGCATTAGCTTTGTTTCTCGCCATACCTACAGGATTGGCAGTAGCGATTGTTACTAGCGAAGATTTTATCCCAGCGTGGGTGCGATCGCCTTTAGCCTTCCTCGTCGAACTCATCGCTGCCATTCCCAGCGTAATTATTGGTTTATGGGGAATTTTTGTGTTGATTCCCTTCCTCCGTCCCTTCCAAATCTGGTTGTTCAATCATTTGGCTTGGTTTCTCCTATTTAAAGGAGACTGCCTCCAGCAACCCGATGCAGCAGGCAGAATGCAAGAAGCGTGCTACGAACCTGCTGGTCCTGGAATGTTTGTTGCTGGTGTTGTCATTGCGATTATGATTCTCCCCACGATTGCTGCCATTAGTCGAGAAGTACTGCTAGCAACACCTCAAGATTTGCGAAGTGCTTCGATGTCTTTAGGGGCAACGCGCTGGGAAACGAGTTGGAACGTCTTGCTCCCAACGGCTAGTTCGGGAATTTTAGGAGCAATCATCCTAGCTTTAGGGCGTGCTTTGGGAGAGACAATGGCCGTAACGATGGTGATTGGGAATTCGATCCAAATCAGTCCCTCACTCCTAACAGCTGGTTACACAATTCCTGCCGTTTTAGCGAATCAATTTGCCGAAGCTTTAGACAAATTGCATATCGGAGCGCTGATGTATTTGGCGCTGATTCTATTTGCCCTAACGCTAGTAGTTAATATGATCGCCGTGCTAATGGTTCAGCTAATCAGTAAAAAATAATGAATAGTAAGTTATGAATTATGAATTGTAAATTATACTCCCATCTTTTTATTTCATAAATTCCTCTAATTTCATCGTTCATAATTCAATGAATAATGTTTTTGACGAATCCTTAGACCGAGAAATCCATCAACCCCTATCGGTAGCTCGAACCGCCTTTACCGTTGGCATGACAATTCTTGCCTTTGCACTAACGGTTGCGGCACTACTACCCCTATTTGCGATTTTGTTTGAAATTCTGCGTCAGGGATTCCCTGAACTGATGAAGTTGCAAAGCGTGCGGCTTTTGGGAGTGCCAATTCCTCTCCCAGAAGTTCTCGTCTCTCTACCAGCACCAGAGGGAATTCAGGATAGAGCGAATGGCTTTGCGAATGCCATTGTTGGCACGCTGATGATGGTAGGAATTGCTTGCTTGTTCAGCATTCCATTTGGTGTATTGACAGGTGTCTTTCTATCAGAGTTTGGGAAAGGAACTGCGATCGCTAATTACGTCCGCTTTATCATCGTTATTCTGAGTAGCGTCCCCTCGATTGTTGTGGGCGTGTTTGCTTATGGCGTCATTGTGATCGCGACGAAGGGGGCTTCCGCGATCGCGGGTGGATTTGCCCTCGGCATCATCATGCTACCAATTGTGGCGTTAAGTACAGAAGAAGCTTTAAAGCTCGTTCCCACTTCTCACCGTCTTGCCTCAGCGGCTTTAGGCGGAGGCCGCTTCCATACTACCCTCCGCATCGTTCTTGTCTCCGCGCTTCCTGGTATCACTACAGGCATCCTACTCGCTGTTGCCCGTGCTGCTGGTGAAACAGCACCACTGATATTCACAGCTCGTTCTACTCAATTTTGGCCTCAAGGAGTATTCAGTCCCACCCCTTCTCTATCGGTACTGATTTATAACTACGCCAGCTCGCCCTACAAGGAGCAAAACAAACTCGCGTGGACGGCTTCGATAGTTCTGATTGCGATCGTTTTGCTCAGCAGCATTTTGTCTCGTCAAGTCACTCGTAAACGCTTAAAAATCCGATAAGTCATGCAACCTAGTAGCCAAGATTCAGCCGTGAATTCTTCTAATATAATTTCCGCTAATTTAATTAAACCGATCGCCGCAGCTAACGGAACTCCAATCTCAGCCCTGTGCGTTAAAAACCTCAGTGTCTATTACGGGAGTCAAAAGGCACTCGAAGGAGTGTCGATGGATATCTACCGCAATCAAATTACAGCCATTATTGGGCCATCTGGTTGTGGCAAATCTACCTTTATCAAAACCCTCAATCGAATTGGGGAACTGGAGGCAAAGATTAAGGTGGAGGGGAAAGTGGAGTTTTTCGGTCAAGATATCTACGGCCGTCGCGTCAATCCCAATCGACTGCGCCGTCACATTGGTATGGTCTTCCAAAAACCCAATCCCTTCGCCCGAAGCATTTACGATAATGTAGCCTATGGTGTCCGATTAGTGGGTCGGCATGCCAAAGCTCAATTAGATGAAATCGTGGAATCAGCACTGCGTAGTGCAGCGCTCTGGGATGAGGTCAAAGATAAGCTGAGTCAATCTGCTTATGGACTGTCCGGCGGACAACAACAGCGACTTTGTATTGCTCGCGCCCTTGCCGTGAAGCCCAAAGTTCTGCTGATGGATGAACCTTGCTCAGCTCTCGACCCGATCGCCACAATGAGAATAGAAGAACTGCTTCAGACTCTCCGCCAGGAACTGACGATCGTCATTGTCACCCACAATATGCAGCAGGCTTCCCGCGTATCCGACTATACCGCCTTCTTCAGCACGGATGAGAGTCGTATCGGTCAACTGGTTGAATTTGGACTTACCCCCAAGCTGTTTACAGAGGCTACCCATCCTCGCACTCGCGATTATGTTGCTGGTCGTTTTGGATAGTGTAATTCTTAGCAGCCCGTTCCAATCTTTTTCTGATTTGCTGCACTATCCAGCCTGGTTCTAGTACTTGAACGTTTTCCCCATACTGAAGGATTCTCTGTTGAAACCAGAATGTGTAGTCTTCCTGAGCTTCAATCTCAACGACATTGGCTTGTAAATCTCGAAAGAGTTCGCGCTCATTTGCTCTGCGAGGCTGGTAGTTGCCGAGTGGACCGCTCATCCGGTAACGGATTGAAACTGTCGGAAAATGAAGAATGCCCCAAGGAGTTTGAGAGGCAGGATAAATGCTGAGGATGCGATCTATCCGAAAGATTTGGTTCTGCTCAACGCTAGGACGTTCCATGTAACGTGCAGAGTAGTCTGGGATGTAGGCAAACAGATACAATACCCCATTGTGAAGTCGGAGTTCGGAGCGATCGCAATCCCAGTTCTGTTCGTTGCCACGGGCGCTGCGATAGCGAATGGTGTAACGACGGCGTTGATGGAACCGCTCCTGGAGTTTTTGCACAATCTCTTCCAAGTGTTCTTCGCTGTAATCGACAGGCGGACTGAAGTTGACCTTAACGGTTGTAGGTAGGTTGTCTCGGTCAAGTTTGCTAATACGGGTAACTTGCCTTGCCTCAGCAGTAAAGCCCATACTTGACAAAAAATAAGCTGCCTTTCTGAGAGCTTCGCGCTGTTCTTCAGAGAGGATGACGGGGAAGGAGGAATCTATTAGTTCGTAAGGACGGTTAGGTGCACTGCGGATCTGAAAGCCACAATCTCGAAGTTTACTCACCATGCGGCTAATTTTCTGCTGGATATCCTCAGAGGATTTTCCTCCTTGTTCTAGAAAGCCTGAGAGGAGATAACTTAACTCCTCCCGTCGCCTCGGTTTTTCTGCCAAAATTTTCAGAATCTCAAGAGCAAAAGCGACTTGATTCAAACTGTTCTGCATCCTAGCCGTACTTTTGCACTGTGTATTCTCGCTCCCCTATGAAGGGTTAGAGGGACAGTCCCGTTACCGGGATTCTCTTAGGTCAAGAAGTAGACCTTATCTTAACGCAGCATATTTCAGTCTCGTTGTCGAGATTCATACTTAAGCACCAACGCTGCTACTCGATAATTATCCCTTTGTATATCCAATTTTTCAAGTAGGTATTGACTATCCCTAAAGAGTATGCTCAGATCGGAATGTGCTTCATCAATATGTTTATCTTAACTTAGCATTACCAAAAGCAGAGCTGCCGCAAAAAAAGAGGCAGTCATGTTTTTGGAACTGGCCCCCATCAAATAAATCTTGCATCGAGTATGACAAAAAAATCATCACAGTACAATCCACTTGATCTATTGGCAAAGGCACTTGAACATCCATCTGGGCAAGAGCTAGTCAGCATGATCTACCGTATGCATCAAGATACACGACCAAAAGCTCAACTCAATTCTCCAGATGCTCGGCTTGTGGCAATTGCAATTGATGTCTCAAAGTCGAAAAACCTGAAACCGAAGGAGATCCCGTATTTCAAGGAGATGACCAACGATCAAATTCAACAATGGATTGCTCAGCATTCTTAGTGTTCTAGATTGCTTACACCAAGTGATCGCAGCACGTTGATACGAGGGCAATCTAACAAGATTGCCCGACCTATCTCGGATCACGCTCAGCCTAGTAGACGACGGACACTGTGTTGATAAAGAGGCGCGTGACACCTTGCAGGCTGTCATCGATGGATGTTGTCATCAATGCAGATTGCGTGCCGGATAGTTATCATCATTTTTTGATGACATCTATTTCTGGAGTAGGTCTAGACTGTCTACAAAATAAATCGCTAGACCATTGTGAAAGTATTTCTCAAGCCACTTTACTCAAAGCTTAACATCCTTGAAGGTTGTCCTTTGGGATGTCAGGGAGTTTGCCAGGTCAGTGAAAATTCTGAATTGAAACCTGATGCTGACTGTACTTGTCCGCTACGGCTGCATCAGGCAAAAACTTATGCTGAGGTAACTAAAGGAAGTGCTGACATCATTTTCAATACAGCTACAACGGCAGATGGGAAATCCCTAGCTGCCTATCTTCCAGGTTTACTCGATCCAAATTTCAGAATCATGTCGCTGTACCCGACAATCGAACTCGTTACTGATCAGGAGCGGCAGATTAGGGGCGATCCAGAGCGACAAAGTAAAGGCTACTTGGAAACCTTTCACGTCGAACAGTTTGTGCAAGTTGATAGCCTTTACGGTGCAGAACTCGCTCGCCGAGTCGAAGGAGCGGGTAAGGGAGCAAAGTTTAAGGAACTGTGGCGATCGCTCAAGCACCAGTCCTTCATCCTAACAAATCCCGATATTTTTCACCTAATTGC
>DATNPC010000400.1:0-4027 GCA_036703375.1 Allocoleopsis sp. | reverse complement strand
TTTTCCTTGACTTGATTGTACAAATTATTGAAAACGTTACCCAAAGCTCTAGTAGAAACTCCCGCCAGCCAACGCCGTACAAAGTACGATTCTAAATATTGCAAAATTTTCTCAAAATCTTCAAGAGATAACCGTCCTTCCTCATACTCCTGATAAATATTGAGAAGAAATATATGACAAGTAGTAAAATCAAGCCTGAGCAAGCGCTGAAACCAACGCCTTAGTTTAGGTTCAGGTTCTTCACTATCGAATTTAAGACGCTGATAGTAATCTGTAAACCGTATAAGTCTTTTTAGTTCTAGTTGTACGCCATTTTTTGAGCTATCAAAAATCTTTTTTATTTGTTTATAAACTTCTTTTTGATTAATTGCTTCACCATCTTTACGCAGATAGAACCAAATTGCATTGGTTAATTCATCTGCATAACCTTTATTTTCCACGTTCAATTTAAACTTTTCTTGAAGAGGCAACCATTCACTGGTGTAAACTTCGTCTCGCTCTTCAGGAGGCAATTTCATAAATATATAGTTACGTACCAAGTCTGCTTGAGTTAGTTCTTCACCTTTATTATTTAAGCTTTCAAAAATAAGATATGGATTGTCACTCTCATCGGAAGTAATATTTACCAACAATAAACGCTCTAACACGATGGCTTTAAACTTGCCATAGTCTAGTATAATCTCTTCTTCAGGATCGGGCTTTTTCAACTTTTTATCAAAAAAGCTATAAGCATCATATATTTGCCCTTCCTTTTTTATATCCTTCAATTTTTTGCTTTGAATAATGCTCTTGTATACTTCTCGATCATCTTGAGTAGGCAAGACTTTATAAATATCATCATCCTTTTTAAATTTATTAATCAAGTACAATTCATCGACCTCTTGTGCCATGCTAGGGTCGGATTTCTTTAAAGAGTTTCGTAGTACCGCTAGAAGAATAGTGAGGGTTGTCAGGCGTTGTTGCCCATCTATAACAATATATGGAGATATTCCCTCCGCTGTTCCAGGTGCTGATTGGGTTACTATAGGTCCGAGAAAATAAAAGCCTTTTACCTCATCCTTATAGAGACTCATCAAATCTTCCCAGAGAGCTTCCCAGTTTTCTTTTTTCCAAGAATAGGGTCTTTGAAAAAGCGGTATTTGAAATTGCTTAGTACCTTCTAGTAAATTCCGGAGACTGGTTTCTGCTGCCTTCATTGTTACTATCTATACTCATCTTGCTTCCATATTGGATAAAGGGACTTTTACCCAATCCAAGAATGGAATACTGCCAAATTTTGCTAAGAAGCCTACAAATGTGGGCTTATCTTGTATAACCTTAGCCTAACCTACTCTTAAAATTCCGCCAGCCGAGCTAGGTATCCCATGCACGAAGAACGTTACTGAATGACTTGCCATTCACGGGCATCAATGAACTGAGACAAATGCCCTACATTAGTTGTAGCGATAATAACTTCATGCCCTTCATCTGCCACTAATATAGCCTGAGCTGCCAGAATCACATCTCCATCCAGTGCTTTGGGGTCTGCTGTAGGTCTTCCTCTCTTGCGTGCTTCCGCCCAGAGTTCAGCCGCTTTAAGCATCACTTCTGTAGTAATAGGATAGTAAGTAATTGCAGCTTTGAGTTGATCGAGTCGTCTAATTCCTGCTACCTTACCTGCTCGAAGCAACTCACGCCGCACCTCATAATCAGCAATCTCAGGCAGCACCACTGTGTAACCTTTTGGTTCTAGAGAATTAAACCAAAGTTTGCACTCCTGATATATGGGAGGCTTCGCTTTAGGAGTCGTCACCATTCCTAAAGGACCAGAATCTAGCAATACTATTCTGCTCATGGAATGGTCTATATCGATACAGGATCTTCTTCTAACGCCTTACGGAGAATTTCGGCAGTTTCTGTTTGCTCCTGTTCATCTCCTTCTTCTTCCCATTGTCGGAGTAGTTCACTCAAAGAAATCTGTCGCACAGATTTCTTTACAGGGTCAGGATGCTTGATTTCGTCCATCGCCTGTGTCGAAGTATGCGATCGCATTGGCTTCAGTGTGACGCTTTCACGAAATAAATGCACGATTTGAAGTAAATTCGGCAAATATTCTTCTGGCGTTTGCTGGATTTCCAGAATTAACTTGGCTAGGACGTGATTGTCGCTTACTGTAAAGTTGCTTTGTGAGGAACTGTTTTCGGGACTCGGTGTGTTGGCTACAGGACTTAAATCTTGCTCAGGCATGGTTTCCTCCTTTACTTCTTCTTTCCCTACCTTAACAACCAGCTTGCCAGCTTACATCCTCTAGAAATACTTTATGACTTGGCGGTATATTAAATCGCTTTAATTCCAATAGCATTGCGTGATGCTCATCTTCAATACTGGAACAGTAAGGTGGGCATTGCCCACCCTACATTAATTATCGACCAGCACCCGCAGGCATCCCCAAAATATCCTCAATCTTGGGCATTTCTTCCCACGGAATCACCCGTCCTTCATCCTCAAAACCAGCAATTTGATCGAAGTTCAAATACCGATACAAATCGCCAGCAAATGGGTTCAGTTTCTTCGCCACAATCTCTGTATATTCTTCAACTGTGGGAATCCGACCCAATAGCGCACAAACGGCTGCTAACTCGGCAGAACCGAGATAAACTCCTGCACCTTTACCCATGCGGTTGTTGAAATTGCGCGTCGAAGTCGAGAACACGGTTGCATTATCGGCTACCCGTGCCTGATTCCCCATACATAGAGAACATCCCGGCATTTCTGTTCGCGCCCCGGCAGCGGCAAACGTGCCGTAAACACCTTCTTCACGCAGTTGCTTTTCATCCATCCGGGTAGGCGGACAAATCCACAGGCGGACTTTCACCGGCCCGGCACCTTCCAATACCTTGGCAGCAGCGCGGTAATGACCGATATTGGTCATGCAAGAACCGATGAACACTTCATCAATCTTGTCACCCGCACACTCGGACATCAATTTGACATTATCTGGGTCATTCGGGGCGGCAACAATGGGCTCCTTGATTTCGTTGAGATCGATTTCGATAATATCGGCATACTCTGCATCGGGATCGGCTTCCATTAACTGAGGATTGGCCAGCCACTGTTCCATCTTGGCTACCCGACGCATGATGGTACGCGCATCTTGATAGCCTCGCGCCACCATATTCTTCAAAAGCGCGACATTCGATCGCAAATACTCCGAGACAGTCTCCACACTCAGCTTAATCGTGCAACCCGCACAAGAGCGTTCTGCCGTTGCATCGGTAAGTTCAAACGCTTGCTCAACTTTCAAATCGGGCAAGCCTTCCATCTCCATAATCCGTCCGGAGAAGATGTTTTTCTTATTCTCCTTAGCAACGGTTAACTTGCCTTGTTGAATGGCAACATAAGGAATCGCATTTACGATATCCCGCAGCGTTACCCCAGGTTGCAACTCACCCTTGAACCGTACCAAAACCGATTCCGGCATATCCAACGGCATCGCACCTAACGCCCCTGCAAAGGCAACTAACCCGGAACCAGCAGGGAAGGAAATTCCCAAGGGAAAGCGGGTGTGCGAGTCGCCGCCAGTTCCGACTGTATCCGGTAGCAACATCCGGTTTAACCAGGAGTGGATAATTCCATCACCGGGACGCAAGGCAACACCGGCACGAGTCGCGAAGAAATCTGGCAGTTCTTTGTGAGTTTTGATATCTACGGGTTTGGGATACGCAGCCGTGTGACAGAAACTCTGCATCACCAAGTCTGCACTGAAACCCAGACAGGCGAGTTCTTTAAGTTCGTCGCGAGTCATCGGGCCAGTAGTATCTTGGGAACCAACCGTCGTCATCAGCGGTTCGCAAGATGTACCAGGACGCACACCTGGTAAACCGCAGGCTTTCCCCACCATTTTCTGTGCCAAGGTGAAACCTTTGCCGGTATCTTGTGGCTGTTTCGGACGGATGAAGACGGGACTGGGTTCTAATCCTAAGGCTTCGCGGCATTTATCGGTGAGGCTGCGCCCAATCAGTAAGGGAATCCGTCCACCAGCCCGAAC